>DATNNS010000292.1:0-4810 GCA_035601715.1 Rhizomicrobium sp. | reverse complement strand
ACCTGTCCCGCCTTCGAGCCGGTCGCCTGCGATGTGTTCGTCAGCGAGGCGACGTTCGGCCTGCCGGTGTTTCGCTTTCCGCCGGATGGGGACGAGATCGCCAAGCTGCTCAAATCGGTTGCGCAGTTTCCCGAGCGCACGCATCTGGTCGGCGCCTATGCGCTCGGCAAGGCGCAGCGCATCATCCGCCTGCTGCGCGAGGCGGGCTACGACAAGCCGGTTTATGTCCATGGCGCGATGGACAGCATGAACGCGCTGTATGCGCGCTTCGGCATCGATCTGGGGCCGCTTGCCGCGGCGACGACCGAGAAGAAGAAGGATTTCGCCGGCGCCATCGTGATCGCGCCGCCGTCGGCAATCGGCGACCGCTGGAGCCGGCGCTTCGCCGATCCGCTGCCGGCGTTCGCATCGGGCTGGATGGCGGTTCGCGCACGGGCGCGCCAGCGCCAGGTGGAACTGCCGCTGGTGATCTCCGACCACGCCGACTGGAATGAGCTTACGCAAACCATCGCCGAGATCGCGCCGAGTGAAGTCTGGATCACCCATGGCGGCGAAGAGGCGCTGCTGCGCTGGTCCGCGCTGAACGGCATCCAGGCGCGTGCGCTGTCGCTGGTGGGTTACGACGAAGATGAAGGCGAGGATTGATGCGCGCCTTCGCCAATCTTCTCGATCGTCTGGCGTTCACGCCCGCGCGCAACGGCAAGCTCGTGCTGGTCCGCGACTACATGCGCGCCGTGGCCGATCCCGAGCGCGGCTGGGCGCTGGCGGCGCTGACCGGCGGCCTCAGTTTCGATGCCGCCAAGCCCGGCTTCATCCGCAAGGCGGTCGAGGCGCGGATGGATGGCGAGCTGTTCGCGCTGTCCTATGACTATGTCGGCGATCTGGCGGAAACGGTCGCGCTGGTGTGGCCGGCCAAGCCCGGCGCAAATCATGAGCCGGAATTGTCTGAAGTGGTGGATGCGCTGCGCGGCGCCTCGCGCGCCCAGGTGCAGAAGCTGCTCGAAGGCTGGCTCGACGCGCTGGATGCGAACAGTCGCTGGGCCCTGCTCAAATTGCTGACCGGCGGCTTGCGCGTCGGCGTCTCGGCGCGGCTCGCCAAGCAGGCGCTGGCGGACATGGGTGGCGTCGAGGTCGGTGCGATCGAGGAGGTCTGGCACGGACAGGCGCCGCCTTATGAGGACCTGTTCGCCTGGCTGGAGAAGCGCAGCGATCGACCGACCAGCGATGCGCCGGCGCGCTTTAGGCCCGTCATGCTGGCGCAGGCGATCGAGGACGCCGATTTCGCAAAGCTCGACGCGAAGGATTATGCGGCGGAATGGAAATGGGACGGCATCCGCGTCCAGGCGGTCAGCGAGCGCGGCGAGCGGCGCCTCTACAGCCGCACCGGCGACGATATCGGCCGCGCGTTTCCCGATGTGCTCGATTTCCTCGATTTCGAAGGCGTGATCGACGGCGAATTGCTGGTGGTGCGCGAAGGGCATGTTGCGTCGTTCGGCGATTTGCAGCAGCGCCTCAACCGCAAGACGGCGGATGCGAAGCTGCTCGAGAATTTCCCCGCTTCGATCCGCGCTTACGATCTGCTGCTCGACGGCGCTGAGGATTTGCGGGCGCTGCCGTTCGCCGAGCGGCGCAAGCGGCTCGAAGCTTTTGTCGCGCGCGCGCAGTCGCCGCGCATCGACTTGTCGCCGCTGCAGCCCTTTGCCGGCTGGGAAGAACTGGCCGCGCTGCGCGCCGCGCCGCCCACCGGCGATCCGCAAGTGGCGGAAGGCCTCATGCTCAAGCGGTGGGATTCGCGCTACGAAGCCGGGCGGCCCAAAGGTCCGTGGTTCAAGTGGAAGCGCGATCCGCATCTGGTCGACGCGGTGCTGATGTATGCGCAGCGCGGCCACGGCAAGCGTTCGGGCTTCTATTCGGATTACACGTTCGGGGTGTGGCGCGAGGACGCCGCGGGCGACCGCGCGCTGACGCCGGTCGGCAAAGCTTATTTCGGTTTCACCGACGAGGAGCTCAAGCAGATCGACAAGTTCGTGCGCGACAACACGGTGGAGCGTTTCGGTCCGGTGCGCTCGGTGCGCGCGGACAAGGATTTCGGGCTGGTGCTCGAAGTCGCGTTCGAGGGATTGCAGCGCTCGACGCGGCATAAGTCCGGCGTCGCGATGCGGTTTCCACGCATCAACCGAATCCGCTGGGACAAGCCGGCGCGCGAAGCCGATGCGCTGACGACGCTCACAAATATGCTCGACGCGAAATAATCGTTCGCATGGAATCGCCGCAATCCTGCAAGAATCGATTGACGCATGCGTCAGCTTCGCTGGCGGCACGCTTGCAAGCGGAGATATCCGGGCGCAGCATTGTGCGATTGCGGAGCAGCAAACGCTCCGCCGCAAAGAGCCGCGAGAGCGCCCAGGCGGATTGAGGCAGTAAGGCGCCCTCCACAAGAGATGACAGCGGCGTGGATGTCGTTGCTCCGCAAGGCCATTGCCTGAAGGAGGACCGGCGCATGCAAGTCAAACACATCCTGCGTGAGAAGGGCCGCGACGTCGTCACCATCGCGGCCGACGCAACGCTATCGGAAGCAGCCCGCCTGCTCGCGCGCAAGCACATCGGCGCGGTGGTCGTGCGCGAGCGCGACGGCTCGCCGATGGGCATTCTCTCGGAACGCGACGTCGTGCGCGCGGTGGCGGAGGCGAGCGTCGCCGCACTGGCGCAGACCGTCTCCGCTCACATGACGCGTGCGATCGAAACCTGCTCGGAATCGGATTCGGTCGAGGATCTGATGGAGCTGATGACGCGCGGGCGCTTCCGCCATGTGCCGGTCGTCGAGAACGACCGGCTCGCCGGGATCGTCTCTATCGGTGATGTCGTGAAGACACGCATCGCGGAGAGCGAGCGCGAAGCCTCGGCGCTCAAGCAATATATCGCGGCGGGCTGATCGCCTCGCACCGCCAACACGCGGTTCCTGGAACCGCGTGTTGGCGGCTGCGTTTTATTCATGGGTGTGCGGGGCTTATGGAACAGGAGCCTCGCATGAAACCCATGATTCTCATCGCTGCGGCCGCGACAGCATTGACGTTCGCATCCGCACAGGCGGCGCCTGCGGGTGCGCCTGCGACTACAACGCAAGCTACGCCCGCATCACAGCCCGCTGCGCCCTCGAATGCGAAGCCCGCGGCCACGACGCCGTCAAATTCGCAACCTGGCAAAACCAGCTCGGTCGTGACGCCGCCTGACTGCCCCGATACCGGCAGTTGCCCGCCGCAACCTTCACCTACGCCGGGCGCGCCGCCGAAATAGCGGAACCCGCGTGCTTGACACCACGTTGTCCCTGCAGCCGCGCCGCGGCTGAGGGGCCTAGCAGGAGAAAATCATGAACTATCGCAATTCGATTCTGAGTGGCGCGGCCGTGCTGGCTTTAATCGGTACTTTATCGCTCGCCACGCCCGCGTTGGCCAAACACACGGCCGCTGCCACGTCCACGTCGGACACCCAGGAAGAGCAGACCACCGCCCAGCTCAATCAGCAGCAGCTTAACGGCGGCGCCCAGGCCAACGGGTCCAGCAATGTGCAAAGCACGATGGGCAACGGATCGCCCGCGACATCGGCCGATACGATGAATGGCGGCAGCACGGACAACGGTACGACGAAGCATCATCACCATCACCATGCCGGCGCGGCTTCAAATACCGGTGCAGCGGATTCCAACACCGGTACAAGAGCGAATGCCACCAACGGCATGACTGGCGGCCCTGGCGGCAGCGACAGCGGCAGCACCACCGGCGCTACCGCTCCGACGAACAGCGGCTCCAACAGCGGACAGCCCGGCGATCAGATCCAAAACGGTCCCAGCGGAACAAACAGCCCGCCCGCCACGACCCCACATTAAAAACGCAATACCAGGCCCGGCGACGATCTCGCCGGGCCATTTCGTCCGATGCGGCCGTTAACCGGAACCACCCTTGGACGCCCGCGTTTCACTAACCGACACGACGAGTAGGTGTCACTCGCCGACCAACTAGGAGACAGCAATGAGAATCAAGACATTCGTCATGGGAAGTGCGGCGTGTTTGTCGTTGGCCGGCGCGTTGACATTTGCCACGCCCAGCTTCGCGCAATATAGCGGCAACGCACCGCAAGTTTCGACGCCAGCCGAGCAGCAGCAGACCCAGCAGTTGAACGGCCAGGCCGCATCTGGCACCACGGCGTCGCCCGCCGCGTTGAACGGCGACGCGAGCGGCGCCGCGGATGCGCAGGCGCAGAGCGATGCGCAGAAGGCGCAATACGACCAGCAGCATGCCCAGTATCAGCGCGAGCAGGACCGCTATCGCGATCAGCGCGCGCGTTATGACCAGGATATCCGTCGCTACGATCTGCGCGAATACGCCTATTCGGACTATCCGCATCGCGTTTACGCCTATCGCTATGGCGACAGCCCGGAACTGGTTCGGCTTTACCTGATCGCGCAGCCGCAGGTGCAGCTGTCGATGCTGCCAGTCGAAGGCCCGTCCGGCGAATTCGTCGGCAAGGTCCGCAATGTCGAGGCGGGCTTGGACGGACGCCCCAATCGCGTCGAGATTTCGCTTAACCGCCGCGTGTCGGTTTGGGTCAATCCCGGCGATCTGCGCTACGATCCGGAATATCACATCGTGTTCACGGATCTGACGCGCGACCAGCTGTGGACGCTGCCGGGCGCGACCTTCGAGAGCGACACCGACTATCGCCCGTAAGCGAAGCCTACCTGTCTAAGAAAGGGCCGGCGTACAACGCCGGCCCTTTTGTTATTCAGCCTGCCAAAGGCATTCGCCGGCCGGAG
>DATNNS010000291.1:0-3319 GCA_035601715.1 Rhizomicrobium sp. | reverse complement strand
CTTTATCTCCAGCCGTTTCCTCTCGACCGTGGCGATGATGGTGCAGTCGGTTGCGATCGGCTGGCAAATCTATGACATCGAACGCACGCCGCTCGCATTGGGCCTGGTGGGTCTGTGCGAATTCATCCCGATGTTCCTGTTGACGCTGCCGGCCGGCGACATCTCCGACCGCTTCGACCAGCGCCGCGTGCTCGCCATCGCCCAGGCGCTGCAGGGTGTGTGTGCCGGGCTGTTTCTTTTCTTCAGCCTGCTTTCGCCGCACAACGCGCTGCCCTTCTACGGCGTATTGGTGCTCTTCGGCGCGGCGCGCGGGTTTTCCGGCCCGGCCGGCTCGTCGCTGCTCGCCTTCCTGGTGCCGCCGGAGAAATTGCCGCGCGGCATCGCGCTCAGCTCCTCCGCCTTCACCGTCGCAGTGATCGCCGGTCCCGCGCTCGGCGGCTTTCTGTTCGTCTTCGGGCCGGTCGCGACCTATGGCGTGTGCTTCGCCTGCTTCCTGTTCGCCGCCGCCTGCACGATCACCCTGGGCGGGCGACATTTCGACCGCGGCGGCGGCGACGTCTCGCGGCTGGAACGCGTGAAGGAAGGCATCCGCTTCGTGCGCGAGCGCCCGGTCGTCATGGGCGCGATCTCGCTGGATCTGTTCGCCGTGCTGCTCGGCGGCGCGGTCGCGCTGTTGCCGGTCTATGCTCGCGACATCCTGCATGTCGGGCCGCTGGGCCTTGGCATCTTGCGCAGCGCGCCCGCGCTCGGCGCCGCGGCGACCGCGTTCTCGCTCGCGCGCTGGCCGATCCAGCGCAAGACGGGCCTGCGCATGTTCAGCGCCGTTGCCATTTTCGGCGTCGCCACCATCGTCTTCGGCCTGTCGCGCAACATCTATCTGTCGCTCATCGCGCTCTTCGTCACCGGCGCGTCCGACATGATCAGCGTCTTCATCCGCAGCGCGCTGATCAATTATGCGACGCCGGACGCGATGCGCGGGCGGGTGAGCGCGGTCAACATGTTGTTCATCGGGGCATCCAACGAGCTCGGCGAATTCGAATCGGGCACGACCGCGGCCTGGTTCGGCACCGTGCCCGCTGTCGTCATCGGCGGCATCGGCACCCTGGTCGTGGTCGCGCTGTGGATGCGCCTGTTTCCGCCATTGCGCCAGGTCGACCGTCTCACCGACGTGATGCCGGATCAGCGCTGATAGGTCGCCGTCAATGTCGCCTGCGCCAGCGCGTGCTTCTTCAGATAAGGCCCGATCGCAAGGCCGGTGACGCCGGCATCGAAGGGCAGGGCGGCGCTGTCCATCGCCCAAACCGTGAACTGATAGTGATGCAGGCCTGAACCCGGCGGCGGGCAGGCGCCGCTATAGGCGTTGTTGGAATAATCGTTATCGGCCTGCACCGCGCCGTCAGGCACGCCGGCGCTTCCGACGACGCCCGCATTGCGCGGCATCTCGGTGACAGTGGCGGGAATGTTGAACACGATCCAGTGCCACCAGCCATGCGGCGCGCTATCGGGATCGTAAAGCGTGACCGCGAAGCTCTTGGCTTCGGCCGGCGCGCCGCTCCACACCAGCGTGGGCGAGACGTTGTCGCCGTTGCAGTCGGTATAGACCTGCTGAGTCGAAAGCCGGGCGCCATCGGTCACGTCGTGGCTTTTGAGATCCATGGCATAGGCCGGCCCGGCCAGCACCGCCAGACCGATCGCCAGCAACTTCGATGTCATCGCCCCTCCTGACCGCTTGCCGCGGCTGCGTTTTCCGCCCAGATTTATGCGCGAGAGCAGGGGCGAGGGCAAACATGGCTTTGGAGGTAATCGGCGCCGGTTTCGGCCGGACGGGAACATTTTCGTTAAAGCTCGCGCTGGAGCAGCTCGGCTTTTCGCCCTGCTATCACATGCTGGAGGTTTTCAGCCATCCCGGACACAGCGAAACCTGGCAGGGCGCGGCCGAAGGCAAGACCGTGAACTGGAATTCATTTCTCGCCGGCTACCGCGCCGGCGTGGACTGGCCGATCAGCCATTTCTGGCGCGAGCTTTCGGTCGCCTATCCGCAGGCCAAGTTCATCCTGACCGAGCGCGATCCGGACGCGTGGTACGATTCCATCGCCAAGACGATCATCGAATCCATGGAGCGCGATCCCGGCGAGACCGATCCGATCCGTCTGGCGCAATGGAAGATGGGCCGCTTCATCGTCGCCGAAAAGACGTTCAACCGCCGGTTCGACAGGGATCACGTCATCGCGGTCTATAAGCGCCACAACCAGCAGGTCAAAGACACGCTGCCTCGCTCGCGCCTGCTGGTCTGCGATTCACTGCAAGGCTGGGGGCCGCTGTGCGAATTCCTCGGCCGTCCGGTTCCCGCGATGCCCTTTCCCAAGACGAATTCGACGGAGGAATTCAGGGCAAGGGCCGCGCTGTAGCCGCGCTTGCGCGCAAACGGCGATAATTCTAAGCCTTTGCCCGCCAAGCAGGGCAGTACGCCATGGAAAAAGTCTGCAAGTCCGCCGCCGCCGCGCTCGATGGGTTGTTGTTCGACGGCATGAGCGTGATGTCCGGCGGCTTCGGGCTGTGCGGCATTCCGGAAAACCTCATCCTCGCCTTGCGCGACAGCGGCGTGAAAGGGCTGACGGTGATTTCCAACAATGCGGGTGTCGACGATTTCGGCCTCGGCCTGCTGCTGCAGACGCGCCAGATCAAGAAGATGGTGTCGTCCTATGTCGGCGAGAACGACACGTTCGAGAAGCAATATCTGTCAGGCGAGCTCGAACTCGAATTCAATCCGCAGGGCACGCTGGCGGAGCGCATCCGCGCCGGCGGTGCCGGCATCCCCGGCTTCTACACCAAGACCGGCGTCGGCACGCTGATCGCCGAGGGCAAGGAGCACAAGACCTTCGACGGCGAGACCTATCTGCTGGAACGCGGGCTGCGCGCCGATCTCGCCATCGTCAAGGCGTGGAAGGGCGACGCCGAAGGCAATCTCGTCTACCGCCTGACTGCGCGCAATTTCAACCCGATGATGGCGACCGCCGGCAAGGTGACGGTGGCGGAGGTGGAGGAGATCGTGCCGGTGGGCTCGCTCGATCCCGACGCCATCCACACTCCGGGGATATTCGTGCAGCGTATCGTCAAAGGCGGGAGTTATGAAAAGCGCATCGAAAAGCGCACGGTTCGGCAGGAAGATGGGCGGGAGGCCTGACATGCCCTGGACACGCGACGACATGGCCCGGCTCGCGTCACGCGAATTGCGCGACGGGTTCTATGTCAATCTCGGCATCGGCATCCCGACGCTCGTCTCGAACTTCATTCCGCCCGGCATGAGCGTGCAGCTGCA
>DATNNS010000290.1:0-11569 GCA_035601715.1 Rhizomicrobium sp. | reverse complement strand
ATCCTGCAAGCGATCGCCTTTTACCTGTTTGCCGCGGTCCTGATCGGCTCCGCGCTGGCCGTGATCGTCTCGCGCAATCCGGTGCATTCGGTGCTGTTCCTGATCCTGGCGTTTTTCAATGCCGCGGGACTATTCGTGCTGCTCGGCGCGGAATTCCTCGCGATGATCCTGGTCATCGTCTATGTCGGCGCGGTCGCGGTGCTGTTCCTGTTCGTGGTGATGATGCTCGACATCGATTTCGCTGAGCTCAAGCGCGGCGCGATGCAATATATCGTGCCGGGGCTGAGCGTCGGCCTCATGCTGCTGTTCGAGGCGGGCGTGGTGGTCGGCCTCAACTGGCAGATCGCGCCCGGCACGCTGCCCCATGCCACGCCTGCCGGCATGAGCAATACGGCCGCGCTCGGCCATGTGCTCTACACGGACTACGTCTATTACTTCCAGATCGCGGGGCTGGTGCTGCTGGTCGCGATGATCGGCGCCATCGTGCTCACCTTGCGCGCGCGGCCTGGCGTGCGTCGCCAGTCGATCAGCAGGCAGAACGCGCGCTCGCCCGCCACCGCCATGCGCGTGGTCGACGTCAAGCCGGGGCAGGGGAGCTGACATGACCATCGGCCTGCCGAACTATCTCGTGCTCGCGGCGATCCTCTTCACCATCGGCGTGCTCGGCATCTTCGTCAATCGCAAGAACATCATCGTGATCCTGATGTCGATCGAGCTGATCCTGCTCGCGGTGAACATCAATTTCGTCGCGTTCTCGGCTTATCTCGGCAACATCGTGGGGCAGGTGTTCGCGCTGTTCGTGCTCACCGTCGCCGCCGCGGAAGCCGCCATCGGGCTTGCGATCCTCGTCGTCTACTTCCGCAACCGCGGCTCGATCGCGGTGGAAGACGTCAACGTGATGAAAGGCTGAGGCGTGTACGCAGCAATCGTCTTCCTTCCGATCGTCGCCTCGGCCATCGCGGGCCTGTTCGGCCGCGTCATCGGCGCGCGCGCCAGCGAGCTCATCACCACCGGCGCCCTGTTCGTCACGGCCGCGCTGTCCTGCTATGCGTTCTACGACGTCGCGATGCTCGGCCATGCGCAGATCGTCCAGCTCATGCCGTGGATCACCTCGGGCAATTTCGAGGTCGACTGGACCATCCGCGTCGACACGCTGACGGCGGTGATGCTGGTGGTGGTGACGGGCGTCTCCTCGCTCGTGCATCTCTATTCGATCGGCTACATGCACGAGGATCCGGGCCGGCCGCGTTTCTTCTCATACCTGTCGCTCTTCACCTTCGCGATGCTGATGCTGGTGACGGCTAACAACTTCCTGCAGATGTTCTTCGGCTGGGAGGGCGTCGGTCTCGCTTCCTATCTGCTGATCGGCTTCTGGTACGAGCGGCCATCGGCCAATGCCGCGGCACTCAAGGCGTTCGTCGTCAACCGCGTCGGCGATTTCGGCTTCGCGCTCGGCATCTTCGGCATTTTCTTCATCTTCCACACGCTCGATTTCGACACGGTGTTCGCCGCCGCGCCCGCCATGGTGGGCCACACCTTCCTGTTCGCCGGCCAACAGGTCGACGTCCTGACCACGCTCTGCGTGCTGCTGTTCATCGGCGCGATGGGCAAGTCGGCGCAGATCGGGCTGCACACCTGGCTGCCCGACGCGATGGAGGGCCCGACCCCCGTCTCCGCCCTCATCCATGCCGCCACCATGGTGACCGCCGGCGTGTTCCTGGTCTGCCGCTGCTCACCCTTGTTCGAGCACGCACCGGCGGCGCTCGAATTCGTCACCTTCATCGGCGCCACCACCGCCTTCTTCGCCGCTTCCGTCGGTCTGTTCCAGAACGACATCAAGCGCGTGATCGCGTACTCGACCTGCTCGCAGCTCGGCTACATGTTCGCTGCCGCCGGCGTGTCGGCCTATGGCAACGCGATGTTCCATCTGTTCACGCATGCATTCTTCAAGGCGCTGCTGTTCCTCTCCGCCGGCGCCGTGATCCATTCGCTGCATCACGAGCAGGACATGCGCAAGATGGGCGGATTGGCGAAATACCTGCCGTTCACCTGGGCGATGATGCTGATCGGCAACCTCGCGCTGACCGGCGTCGGCATTCCGGTGCTGGGCATCGGCACCGCCGGGTTCTATTCCAAGGACGGCATCATCAACGCGACCTACCTCGCGGCCACGCCGATGGGCACCTATGCGTTCGTGCTGACGCTGACCGCGGCGCTGATGACCGCGTTCTATTCCTGGCGTCAGTTCCTGATGACATTTCACGGCCCCTATCGCGGCGCGGCGCCGGCGCCGCGTGCCGAGACCGACGCCAACGCGCATGACGAACCGCTCGACCATGGCGACCATCACACCGTCCAGCTTTCCGAAGTCCATGAATCGCCGCTGACCATGCTGCTGCCGCTGGCGGTGCTCGCGGCCGGCGCGCTGTTCGCGGGAATGATCTTCGATCATATGTTCGTGGGCGACATCTCGGGCGGCTTCTGGCGCACGTCGCTCGCTTCCATCGCCGGCCATCATGCGGCGGGCGCCGAGGTTCCGCTGTGGGTGGAGTTCGCGCCGTTCGTTGTGACGCTGATCGGCTTTTCGGTCGCGTTCTACTATTACGTCCTGCATCCCGAGCTGCCGCCGCTGATGGCCGCGCGCGGTGGGCTGCTCTACAAATTCCTCTACAACAAATGGTATTTCGACGAGCTTTACGACTTCCTGTTCGTGCGCCCGGCGCTGTGGCTCGGCCGCGCGCTGTGGAAGGTCGGCGACGGCAAGATCATCGACGGGCTCGGTCCCGACGGAATTGCTGCGCGCGTGAGCGACGGCGCGCGAGCGGCTGTCAGGTTCCAGTCGGGCTACGTCTACAATTATGCCTTCGCGATGCTGGTGGGCGTGGTCGCGCTCGCGACCTGGTTCATGGTGATGGGATGAGCCACATCCTCAGCATCGTCACGTTCCTGCCGCTCGTGGGCGCGCTGTTCATCCTGCTCGCCCGCGGCGACACCGCGAGCGCCGCGCGCACCGCCCGCTGGGTGGCGCTGATCACCACGCTCGCCAACCTCGCGGTCGCGATCCTGATCTGGACGAAGTTCGACGGCGCGTCGGCGGCGTTCCAGTTCGTCGAGCGCGCGCAATGGCTGGGCGGCAATATCGACTATCACCTGGGCGTGGACGGGATCTCCGTTCTCTTCATCGTGCTGACCGCGGGCCTGATGCCGTTCTGCATCCTGGCCAGCTGGAAATCGATCGAGACGCGCGTGCCCGAATACATGATTGCGTTCCTCGCGCTCGAGACGCTGATGATCGGTGTCTTCAGCGCGCTCGACCTCGTGCTGTTCTACGTCTTCTTCGAAGGCGGGCTGATCCCCATGTTCCTCATCATCGGGGTGTGGGGCGGCAAGCGGCGCGTCTATGCGAGCTTCAAGTTCTTCCTCTACACCCTGCTTGGCTCGGTGCTGATGCTGCTTGCGATCATTTGGATGTATCTCTACGCCGGCACCACCGACATCGAGGCGCTGCTCGCCCATCCGCATTTCCCCGTCGCGATGCAGGGCTTCCTGTGGTTCGCGTTCTTCGCGAGCTTCGCGGTCAAGATGCCGATGTGGCCCGTCCATACCTGGCTGCCCGATGCCCATGTCGAGGCGCCGACGGCGGGTTCGGTGATCCTGGCCGGCATCCTCTTGAAGATGGGCGGCTACGGTTTCCTGCGCTTCTCTTTGCCGATGTTCGCCAGCGCCTCGGCCCAGTTCACGCCCTTCATCTTCGTGCTCTCGATCATGGCGATCATCTACACCTCGTTCGTCGCCCTGGCGCAGGAGGATATGAAGAAGTTGATCGCCTATTCGTCGGTGGCGCATATGGGCTTCGTCACCATGGGCATTTTCACGCTCACCCATCAGGGCGTCGAAGGCGGCATCTACCAGATGCTGAGCCATGGCGTTGTTTCCGGCGCGCTGTTCCTCTGCGTCGGCGTGATCTACGACCGCATGCACACGCGCGAGATCGCCGCCTATGGCGGACTGGCCGCGCGCATGCCGATCTATGCGGCGTGTTTCATGGTCTTCACGCTCGCCAATGTCGGGCTGCCGGGCACGGGCGGATTCGTCGGCGAGTTCCTCACCATGCTGGGCGCGTTCCTGGTCAACACCTGGGTGGCGATCTTCGCGGCCACCGGCGTGATCCTGTCGGCGGCCTATATGCTCTATCTCTATTGGCGCGTGATCTTCGGCAAGCTCGTCAAGCCGAGCCTGATGGCGATCCAGGACCTGTCCTTGCGCGAGATCGCGATCCTCGCGCCGCTGGTCGCCGCCACGCTCGTGATGGGCGTCTATCCGAACTTCGTCTTCAAGGTAACCGGCGCCTCGGTCGAGCACCTGATCGCGCAGAACAAGGTCGCGCTGGCTTATGACCGGGCGCCCAAACCCACCGCGGTCGCGGAGCGCGCGCCATGATCGCGACCGACATCGCCACGCTGCTTCCCGAACTGATCCTGGCCGGCGGCGCGATGGTGTTGCTGCTGTTCGGCGCGTTGCGCGGCGAAAAGGGCGTCGCGCTGGTCTCGATGGTCGCGGTGATCGTGCTGGCGGCGGCCGCCTGGTTCGTCATTTCGCCGGTGAATGCGCAGGCTCATGCCTTCGGCGGCGCCTTCGTGGTGGATGACTTCGGGCGCTTCGCCAAGTTGCTGATCCTGCTCGGCTCGGCTCTGGCGCTCGAGCTGGCGGAGGATTTCCTCGAAAGCCAGGGGCTCGCCAAGTTCGAATTCCCCGTGCTGGTGCTGCTCGCCACCACCGGCATGATGCTGATGGTCTCGGCCTCGAGCTTCATCGCGCTTTATATGGGGCTCGAACTGCAGAGCCTGGCGCTCTACGTGCTCGCCGCCTTCAACCGCGACTCGCTGCGCTCCACCGAAGCCGGCCTCAAATATTTCGTCCTCGGCGCGCTGTCGTCGGGCATGATGCTTTACGGCATCTCGCTGATCTACGGCTTCACCGGCAGCGTCGATTTCGCCACGGTCGCGCAAGCGGCGACGAAGCCCGGCGTCAATATCGGGCTGATCTTCGGGCTGGTGTTCCTGATCTCGGGTCTGGCCTTCAAGGTCTCGGCCGTGCCGTTCCACATGTGGACGCCGGACGTCTACGAAGGCGCGCCGACGCCGATCACGGCGTTCCTCTCGATGTCGCCCAAGGTGGCGGCGATGATCCTGTTCCTGCGCGCCATGCTGGTGGCGTTCCCGGGCGCCTTCCACCAATGGCAGCAGATCGTGGTCGTGATTTCCGTGCTGTCGATGGCGCTGGGCGCGGTGGCGGCGATCGGCCAGAGCAACATCAAGCGGCTGATGGCCTACAGCTCCATCGGCCATATGGGCTATGCGCTGCTGGGGCTCGCGGCGGGAACCAGCGCGGGCGTCGAGGGCGTGCTGATCTATCTGTTCGTCTATGTCATCACCAATGCCGGCGTGTTCGCCTGCATCCTCGCGATGCGGCGGGACGGCGAGCAGGTCGAGACCATCGCCGATCTGGCGGGTCTCGCGCGCTCGCGGCCGTGGCTCGCCTTCGCGCTGATGATGTTCATGATCAGCCTGTCGGGGATTCCGCCTTTCGCGGGCTTCTTCGCGAAATTCTATATCTTCATGGCCGCGATCCAGGCGCATCTCTATATCCCCGCTATCCTCGGCGTGGTGGCGAGCGTGGTGGGCGCCTTTTATTACTGGCGCGTCTTCAAGATCATGTATTTCGACGAGCCGGCGCCGGCTTTCGATCCCGATCTCGGCGGGCGGGTGCGCGCGATCCTGGTCGGCGCGGGCGCGTTTACGCTGTTCTTCATCGTCTATCCGGCGCCGCTCGTGATGGTCGCCCAAGGCGCGGCGCACGCGCTGCTGCCTTGAACTGGCCGCCGGGCACCGCGCTGAAGCATTTCGACGAGATCGACTCGACGAACGAGGAAGCGCGCCGTCTTGCCGGCGCGGGCGAGCGCGGGCCGCTGTGGATCGTGGCCGACCGCCAGACAGCCGGACGCGGCCGGCGAGGGCGGACATGGCAATCGCCGCTGGGCAATCTCGCCGCGACGCTTCTGATCGCGCCCGACAAGGCGGCGTCGGATAGCGCGCAGCTCTCCTTCGTCGCGGCGATTGCGGCCTGCGACGCCGTGACAGGCTTGGCGCCGGGAGCCGAATTGCGCGTGAAATGGCCCAACGACGTGCTTGCCGACGGCCGGAAGATCGCGGGCATCCTGCTGGAATCCGCCAGCGGCGAAGCGGGCAGGCTGGCCTGGCTCGCGATCGGCATCGGCATCAATCTCGCGCATTTCCCGCCAGACACGGAGTTTCCGGCCACGTCGCTGGCGGCGCTGGGCGCGCGGGTGCCCACGCCGGGCGACGCGGTGACCCAACTCGCGGCGCATTTCGCGAAATGGTATGACATCTGGATGAAAAATGGCTTCGCGCCGATCCACGATGCGTGGCTCGCGCGCGCGGCGGGTCTCGGCGGTCGCATCCGCGCGCGGCTGACTCATGAGGAAGCGACAGGCGTGTTCGAAGGCATCGACGAGACTGGCGCGCTGATCCTGCGGGAGCGCTCGGGCAAGAGGCGGACGATTTCGGCGGGCGAGGTGTTTTTCTGATGCTGCTCGCGATCGACGCCGGCAATACCAACATCGTCTTCGCGGTCTCGGAAGGCGCGGAAATCCGCGCCGAGTGGCGCGCGGTGACCAAGACGTCGCGCACGGCCGACGAATATGCCGTGCTGCTCAAGGAGCTGCTGGACATCCAGAACCTGAAATTCGCCGACATCCAGGCCGCGATCATCGCCACCGTCGTGCCGGCCGCGCTGTTCGACCTGCGCCAGCTGTGCCGCCGCTTCCTCAACTGCGAGCCGCTGGTGATCGGCGACCCCGATCTCGATCTGGGTATCGGCGTCCACATGGATCGCCCCGAAGCGGTGGGCGCCGACCGGCTGGTCAATGCGGTGGCGGCACACGAACGTTACAAGGGCGCGGTGATCGTCGTCGACTTCGGAACCGCCACGACCTTCGACATTGTCAGCGCCACGGGCGACTACGAAGGCGGCGTGATCGCGCCGGGCGTCAATCTGTCCGCCGAGGCGCTGCACCAAGGTGCGGCGATGCTGCCGCGCGTAGCCGTGCAGCGCACGCAAAGCGTGATCGGGAAGGACACCGTGCCGGCGATGCAGTCGGGCCTGTTCTGGGGCTATGTCGGGCTGATCGAGGGCCTCATCACGCGCATCAAGGAGGAATACGGCCAGCCGATGACGGTGGTGGCGACGGGCGGGCTGGCCACGCCGTTCCATCGCCAGACCGGCGTGATCGACCATCTCGATCCCGACCTCACCATCCGCGGGCTCATCATGATCCATGCCCGCAATGCTTCGCTCCGCGGAAAGCCCGCCGCCTGATGGCATCGCGTTCCGACGACGAACTGGTGCTGCTTCCGCTCGGTGGCGCGGGCGAGATCGGCATGAATTTCAACGCCTACGGCTTCGGCCCGCCGGACGCGCGCAAATGGATCGTGGTGGATTGCGGCGTGCTGTTCGGCCGCGAGACCGATACGCCGGGCGTCGACGTGATCATGCCCGACATCCGCTATCTGGCCGAGCTGCGCGCCGACGTGCTCGGCATGGTACTGACGCATGCGCATGAGGATCATATCGGCGCCATCGGGCATTTGTGGCCGCAATTGCGCTGCCCGCTCTATGCGACGCCGTTCACCGCGCGGCTGATCGAGGGCAAGCTACTCGAGGCGGGCCTCGACGAGCGCGTCCGCGTGCGCACGGTGCCGCTGGGCGGCAGGATCGCGCTCGGGCCGTTCGCGGTCGAATTCCATTCCATCACCCATTCGATTCCCGAGCCCAATGCGCTCGTCATCCGCACGCCGCTCGGCACCGTGCTGCATACCGGCGACTGGAAGCTCGATCCCGATCCGCTGGTCGGCGAGGCGACCGACGAGGCTGCGTTCCGCCGCATCGGCGACGAGGGCGTACTCGCCATGGTCTGCGATTCCACCAATGCGCTGGTGCAAGGCCATTCCGGGTCGGAGGCCGACGTGAAGAAGGGCCTCAGCGAGCTGATCGGCACACTGAAAGGCCGCGTCGCGGTGACGGCGTTCGCCTCCAACGTAGCCCGCCTCGACACCGTCGCGAAGGCGGCCCGCGAGCATGGCCGGCAGATCGCGCTCGTCGGCCGCTCGATGCACAAGATCGTGGGCGCGGCGAAAGAGACGGGTTACCTCAAGGATTTCCCCGCCGTGCTGGATGAGGCCGAGGCCGCGCAGTTGCCGCCGCGCCGGGTGCTGTATCTGTGCACCGGCAGCCAGGGCGAGCCGCGCGCGGCGCTGTCGCGCATCGCGCAGGAGGACCATCCGAGCGTCAGTCTGGGGCAAGGCGACGCAGTGATCTTCTCCTCGCGCATCATCCCGGGCAACGACATCGCAATCCACGAGCTGCACAACAAGCTGTCGGCGCTGGGCGTGGAAGTGCTCACCGTCGAGGACCATTTCGTCCATGTCTCGGGACACCCCGCGCGCGAGGAACTGTCGGAAATGTACCGCTGGGTGCGGCCGCAGATCGCGGTACCCGTGCATGGCGAGCTGCGCCACATGGCGGAGCACGCCCGGCTGGCACGTTCGTTACAGGTGCCACAGGCCGTGGTCGTCGAGAACGGCCACCTGCTGCGGCTGGCGCCCGGCCGCGCGCAGGTGATCGATGAAGTGCCGTCGGGCCGCATCTATCTGGACGGTCGTGTGAAAGTGGAAGCCGGCGCCGGCGTCTCGCGCCATCGCCGGGCGCTCGCCTATGCCGGCTTCATCGGCATCACGGTGGCGCTCGACCAGAAGGGCCGCGTTGCCGGCGAGCCGTCGCTGTTCCTCGAAGGGATTCCCGAGGCCGTCCACGCGGGCGTGCGCGAAGCGGTCGCGCAAACCCTGCGCCGCCACAACCCCAAGAAGGGCGATGACGAGGCGCTGAAAGAGCAGGTCCGGCGGGCGGCGCGCCGCGCGGCGAACGATGTGTGGGGGAAGAAACCGGTGACGCGGGTCGAGATCGTTTGGGTTTAACTCAGTTGTCATGGCCCGCCGGCGCGCGTTGCGCGCAATAATATAGTTGGCATGCAAGGCACGCCGAGCGGGCCACCCAGCTGCAATCCGACTGGACCTTGAAGAATTGAAATGGACTTGTTTTGATGGAATTGCCTAACGTCACCTGGGTGGCCCGCATTCGCGGGCCATGACAGTTTTGTTTTGGGAGCAGTGGAATGATCGGCCGTCTCAATCACGTCGCCATCGCGACCAGGGATATCAAGAAGGCCGCCGCGGTGTATCGCGATACGCTGGGCGGCAAGGTTTCGGACGAAGTGGCACAGCCCGATCACGGCGTGACCACGGTGTTCGTCGATCTCGGCAACACCAAGATCGAGCTGCTGGAGCCGCTGGGCGAGAATTCGCCGATCGCGAAGTTCCTGGAGAAGAATCCGAACGGCGGCATGCATCACGTCTGCTACGAGGTCGACGACATCTATGCCGCGCGCGACCGGATGAAGGAAATGGGCGCCACCATCACCGGCGCCGGCGAGCCGCGCATCGGCGCGCACGGCAAGCCGGTGATCTTCCTGCATCCCAAGGATTTCGTCGGCACGCTGGTGGAACTGGAACAGGCGTGACGCTTCTCATCGTCCACTGGGCGGTCCTCGTCAGTGCATTCGCCGTCTTTTGGTTCCTCGCGCTGTTCTGCCTGCTGCCGGTGGGCCTCGGCGAGGTCGACCCCGACACCGGCGCGCCGCTCAACCCGCGCCTGCTGATGAAAGCCGCCTGGGCAACGGGCATCGCGGTCGTTTTGTGGATCGGCTTCTACGCGCTGATCGCGACCGGCGTGCTGGATTTGTGACAGCTTAACCAATGCCGCTTGACTTGGCCGTCCCCGAACGGGACGCTTGTGCCGTCTGGTGGGGTTGAGTTCCATGCGTTTGGCGGCCGTTGTGTTGGGCTTGGTTTTGGCTGCGGCCGTTGCCGCGCCGGCCGCCGCCGCGCCTTGGCGCGTCACAAAGGACCACTGGTCCGATGCCGACGAGAAGGGCTTTGGACAGTTCGTCCAGGCGCTGGGCGAGACCAATTGTTCGTCGTCGGAAAGCTGCCTGCGCAATCCGGCCAATCCTTATCGGGGCACCGACCAGCATTTCGTCGATGTCGATGTCGATTGCGCCAAGCTGCCTTATCTGCTGCGCGCCTATTACGCGTGGAAGAATGGGCTGCCGATGTCGTTCGTCAACGGCGTCAGCGGCGAGGGCGGCGATTTGCGTTACACCAAAACGGCCAACCGCGCGACGTCGCGGCACGACATGATCGACCGCGGCGCCGGCATCGATGCGCCGCATGAGATCGTCGGCATGCTGGAGACGGTGTTCTCCGGCACCTACCGCACCGATGCGGGCGAGAAGGGCGGGGTGCTGTCGGATTTCTATTCGCCGGCGCTGGCGCCGGGCTCGATCCATCCCGGCACCATCGTCTATGACGTCAACGGCCATGTCGGCATCGTCTATAAGGTCGACGAGGACGGGCGTGCCTATTACATGGACGCGCATCCGGATTTCTCCATCAGCCGCAGCGTCTATGGCGCGCAGTTCGGCCATAGCCCGGCGCGGCTCGGCGGCGGCTTCAAGAACTGGCGGCCGTTCCGGCTGGTCGGCGCGCATCGCGACGGCGCCGGCCATCTCATCGGCGGACACATGGCCTATGCGGAGAACAGCCAGATCGCGGATTACTCGCTGGTGCAATATACCGGCACCGAGCCCAATGCGGGCGGCGATGTCGCCAAGGCGCGCTACAAATATAACGGACAGGATCTCGGCTTCTACGAATATGCGCGCGTCGCGATCTCGGGCGGCAAGATGGATTTCAATCCAATCTACGAGCTGAAGGTCACGATGCAGACCTTGTGTAACGATCTGGGCGACCGCGCACAGTTCGTCGACCAGGCGGTCGCCGAAGGTTTCCCCAACAAGCCGCATCCCGAGCGGTTGCCCGACAACATCTATGGCTCGAGCAATGTGGATTGGGAAACCTATTCCACCCCGTCGCGCGACGCGCGCATCAAGGCCGCCTTCGCGCAGTTCTATCAGGACATGTCGGAGATGATCGCGCTCTACGTCAAACGCGATCCGCGCATCGTCTATGACGGCAATTTCCTGAAGCAGGATCTGGAACAGGTTTACGACAAACAATCGAAGGCGTGCACGATCACGTACTTAAGCTCCGACAAGCATCCCGTGCCGATGACCTTCGACGACATGGCGCACCGTCTGTTCAAGATGTCGTTCGATCCGTACGACTGCATCGAATATCGCTGGGGCGCGGAAGGCAACGAGGCTCAACCCTGCACAGACGGCGACGAGAAGAAGAAGTGGTACGAGGCGGAGCAGCGCCTGCGTAACAATCCGGACCGCACCTACGACATCACGATGAACTTCACGATCGACGAACTCGAGAAGCACGCGAAGGGTACCGGCATCGATCAGCCGCCGCCTATCGATGTCAAATCGCTGATCGACGGCATGGGCGAGCAGGTGAGCTTCCAGGGC
>DATNNS010000289.1:0-6064 GCA_035601715.1 Rhizomicrobium sp. | reverse complement strand
AGTCCGTCCGCGCTCACTGTGATCTTGGCGATGGCATCGGGGGAGAAGTTTTTCGCAAGCGCCGCTTCCATTTCCGCGACACGAAAGACAGCCGGTCCGGCACCGGTCACGGCGACGCGAACACAGGTCTTCGTTTTCGCGACGAACACGCCGGCCATGGCGTAGCGCGAGGCCGGGTTGCGGAATTTCTCGTAGGCGGCGCGCTCGGGGATCGGAAAACTCAGCTCTGTGACGATCTCGCCATCCTCAAGCGCCGTCGCGAACATGCCGGTGAAGAAGTCGTCGGCGGCATGGGAGCGGCGGTTGGTCTTGATCGTCGCTGCGAGCGCCAGCGCGGCGGCGGGATAATCGGCGGCCGGATCGTTGTTGGCGATGGAGCCGCCCAGCGTGCCCATGTGGCGCACGGCCGGATCGCCAATCACTTCGGCGGTGTAGGCGAGCGCCGGGATCGCGCGCAGAACTTCGGGCGAAGTCGCCACGTCCTGATGCTTCGTTCCCGCGCCGATCACCAGCGTATCGCCGGCGCGGCGGATGAAAGCGAGTTCCTTCAGTCCGGAGATGTCGATCAGATCGGAGGGCTGCGCGAGCCGCATCTTCATCGCGGCGATCAGCGTCTGCCCGCCGGCGAGCAGTTTCGCCTCGGGCGAAGCGGCAAGCAGCGCCTCGGCATCGGCGAGCGATTTGGCGCGGTGATAGTGGAATTGATAGGGGATCATGCCGCGCTCTTCTTGTCCGTCGCGGCCATCTTGCGCGCCGCGTCTTCTATCGACGATACGATGTTGTGATAGCCGGTGCAGCGGCAGATGTTGCCTTCGAGTTCGGCGCGGATGGTGGCGCGATCAAGCACCGGCTTGCGGCGGATCAAATCGACCGCGGTCATGATCATGCCCGGAGTGCAGAAGCCGCATTGCAGGCCGTGGTTCTCGCGAAACGCCTCCTGCACGGGATGCAGCTTGCCATCCCTGGCGAGGCCTTCGATGGTCAGCACATCGGCGCCTTCCGCCTGCGCCGCGAACATCGAGCACGCTTTCACTGCTCGGCCATCGACATGGACCACGCAAGCGCCGCACTGGCTGGTGTCGCAGCCGATATGCGTGCCGGTGAGGCCCAGGTTCTCACGCAGGAAATAGACCAGCAGGGTGCGGTCCTCGGCCTCCGCGGAAACAGGCTTTCCGTTCACCGTCATGGACAGGACGGCCATGTGCAGACCTCGATCGTGAATGATGGAGCCAAAGTTTCGGCGCGCAGCGGGATAGCGTCAAGGGCGAGGCGGTGTAAACTTGCTCCACAGGAGAGGCAAACATGGCCGTCGTCGTCGTCCGCATGGTCAAAGGCCGGGGCACCGACAGCAAGCGCAAGCTTGCGGAGGCGCTGACGGCGGCGGTTGCCGACACGCTCGATGTCGCGCGCGCCTCTGTGACCGTGCTGATCGAGGATTATGAGCGCGAGAACTGGGCGGTGGGCGGCGAGCTCGACAGCGACCGGCGCGGCGGCGAGAAAGCGCCCGATATCGAAGCCTATTTCCGCAAGCCCGTGGCCAAGCCGGCCGAGAAAGCCGCCGAAAAGAAGCCGCTCAAAGCGTCACCCCGAAAAGCACCAGCAAAATCACGATCACGCCGATAAGGCCGACCACCCAGATCTCCGGCGCGACGCCTTCGCGGCGTTCCACCGGCTTGCCGTCAGGCGCATCCGGCGCGTCCGCCGGTAGCGACGTGGGCCGCGTCATGGCATCGGCGAATTCCGGCGAAATAGCGATCATCTCCCCTTCTTCGATGTCGATCACTTTGGGCGTCAGCGCGGCGGCGAAACGCGAGAAGAAATCGTCAGCGATCTGGCGCGCTGCACCGTCGATCAGGCGCTGGCCGATCTGGGCAAGCTTGCCACCGACGCTGGCTTTCGCCGTGTAGGACAAGGCGGTCTCGTCTCCCTCGGCCACCAGCAGCACCTCGGCTTCGCCACGCGCGAAACCGGCGACACCGCCCTGGCCTTCGCCTTTGAGCAGGCAGCGATGCGGCGGATCCATTTCGGTCAGCGCGATGTTGGCTTTGAACGTCGCCTTCACCGGTCCGATCTTCAGTGTCGCGACCGCGGCGAAGTGGGTGTCGTCCGTGCGCTCAAGCGACTGGCAGCCGGGCACGCAGGCGCGCAAAACCTCCGGATCGTTGAGGGCGGTCCAAACAACCTGCGGGCGAGCGGGGATCAGATATCGGCCAGTGAAGTCCATGGACTGATTCACTCCAACGAGAACGAAAGGCAGAACAAAGGCTTATCCGCTATTCGCTCGGTTCTTCCAAGGCGCCGCATAAAAGGCCGCAGTCTGGCTTCCGCCTTGGTCACATTTATGTTAACCATATGTTTACTATCTTGCGTATTGGGGGATTCCGGGAATGGAAACTGGCGTAGCGGCGTCGCCGTTATTGGGCGAAATGCCATTGGAGATTACAGGCCTCGTTAAGTGGTTCGATCTTGCCAAGGGTTATGGGTTCATCAAGCCGGCGGCGGGACCTGAGGGCGATATCCTCCTGCATCAGACCTGCGTGCGCCAGTCCGGCTTCAAGGCGGCCTATGAGGGCGCGCGCGTCGTCTGCGAAGCGGTGCAAGGACCAAAGGGCCTGCAGGCGCGGCGGCTGCTCTCGCTCGACAATTCCACCGCCTCGCCGCAAGCCATGGTGCAGCGCCAGGCGCGCTTCACCGCCGAGCCCAAGGGCACGCCGTTCGAAGCGACCGTTAAATGGTTCAACCGTGGCAAAGGCTACGGTTTCGTGTCGCGCGGGCCGAACACCGCCGATGTCTTCATCCATATGGAAACGCTCAGGCGCTACGGCATCCGCGAATTGCGTCAGGGCCAGCGCGTGCGCGTGCGCACCGGCGATGGCCCGAAGGGCGAGCTGGCGGCCGAGATCGACGTTCTCGATCCCTGATTGCGAATTCTTAAACCGCGGCGCTCTGGCGCGGCGCGTGAAGACGCGCAATAACGCGGCGCTGCCGCCGGGGATGCCGATCATGCGTTTGCGCGTTTTCGCCGCCATCGTGTTTCTGCTGCTCGGCGCCTGCTCGCGCCCGCAGGCCGAGACCTCGCCGGACGGCCTGCCGATGGAGACCATCACCATCGACGCCGACAAGGGCCCCGTCACCTTCCAGGTCGAGGTCGCCTCGGATTTCGCCTCGCGCGAAAAGGGCCTGATGTTCCGCAAGACCATGCAGCCCGATCACGGCATGCTGTTCGACTTCAAGGTGACCCAGGGCGTCGCTTTCTGGATGAAGAACACCATCCTGCCGCTCGACATGATCTTCATCCTGCCTGATGGGGTGGTGTCCTCCGTCGCCGCCGACACCAAGCCCTTCTCGACGGACGAGATTCCCTCCGCCGAGCCGGTCCGCGCCGTGCTGGAGATCAATGCCGGCCGCGCCGCGGCACTCGGAATCGTGCCGGGCGACGTCGTCCACGCCGCCGCTTTCGGCAACGATCCCGACCGTTGAGTTGAACCGGATTTTGCGGCGGTGTATGGCTCGCACTGGCCCGGGGCGTGGCGCAGCCTGGTAGCGCATCTGCTTTGGGAGCAGAGGGTCGTGTGTTCGAATCACACCGCCCCGACCAGCCTTCGCTCGCGAAGCGTGCGGAGGCTGCCACGCCGAAGCCCGTAGGGCGAAGGCGGGCCGGTTGCCGCGAGCTACGGCTTGGCAAGCCCGCCTTTAGAAGGAGCATTCATGCGTGCGCGCATCTATCAGCCGGCGAAGAACGCGATGCAGTCGGGCCGCGCGCTGACCAAGCGCTGGCTGCTCGAATTCGAGCCGGAGAGCGCGCGTGCCGTCGATCCGCTGATGGGCTGGACGAGTTCGGCCGACATGCGCCAGCAGGTGGCGCTCGAATTCGACACCGCCGAAGAAGCGGTCGCCTATGCCGAGAAGAACGCCATCGCCTACCAGTTGTTCGAGCCGCATCCGCCCAGACAACGCCCCAAATCCTACGCCGACAATTTCCGCTTCGACCGCAAAGTGCCGTGGAGCCATTGAGGGGCTCCGCACCGGCCCCGTAGCTCAATGGATAGAGCACCAGCCTTCTAAGCTGCGATATGCAGGTTCGATTCCTGCCGGGGCCGCCACCCTACGCGACGCTAGGGATGGACCTGGACGCGGATGGGGTCCTCGTTTGTCACCCTCACATCCATCGCGCGGGGAAAGCTGACGGAGACTTGGCCGCGGCCGTCGACGATCTGGTGGAGCATCGAAATTTCGCTGGCTTGAAGAATGACGTTGATCGCCAACAATCCAACGATAACGACCATGACAAGGTGCTGCGTGCTCATTCTCTACTCCTTGCAATGCGTTCCCAATCTCAGGCACGCCCGCAGAGCGTTCGCGAAACGCCGGGAAAAGGCAACGCGCTGACCAAACGAAAAGGCCGCCTGCGGTTGCAGGCGGCCTTTTGCGATCTTGTCGATCGATCAATATCCCGGCGGCGGCGGGGGAGGCGGGCCGTAATCGGGTCCGGGAGGGGGGCCGTAATAGCCGGGCGGCGGTCCATAACCCGGCGGCGGACGTTGCCGGCCTTGGGCGACCTGGTTGCCGTGCGACGTCATGCACTGCGCATAGGCGATGTTGTACTGGTGCTGGATGCTGCCTTGGCCGTAATAGGGATCGCTCGCACCGTTGCCGATCGCGGCACCCGCGACGCCGCCGACGACGGCACCCCTGGTATTGCCGACCGCGGCGCCGATCGCGGTGCCGAGGACGGCGCCGACAACCGTGCTGCCGGTCTGGCGGTCGTTCTCCTGCTTGACGCGGCCGGCGACACGGTCTCCCGCATATTGCTCGCATGCCGCCTCGTCCTGCTGGAACTGGGCGAACGGCTTGTTGGGGCCTGGCATGACCGGAATGGTCGGGCCGGGCGGCTGCTCCGCGCAACCGGCGAGCAGCGCCGAAGCGGTCAATACCGATGCAAAAATTCGTTTCATGATTCGATCCTTGTTAGCGGACGGGTCTGTCGCGATGCAACGCGCGCCAACCCGTTACGATCCGTCTTGGGCGCCATTGTGACGGCCCGACCTGAACCGCGGATGAACAGCGATTTCAACCAGTTAACATAGGTGTCATGCGCTGCCGCAAAGCTGGCGGCGAATTTTCGCAGCGCCGGCGGGAAACTTCGGCGTCAGCGCCCGTTGCAATGAGGTAGACGGCGGGTAAATGGCCATGATCGGGAACTATCGTCGCTTTCTGAAACAGCTTGCGATCTCCGCCGGCGTCGCGGTTGTGACGCCGTTGGCGGCCGCGGGTCTCGTCATCGGAATTTCGATGGCAGCTTCGACCGTGGCGAGCGCAGGATCCGATCAGACCGTCATCGCCGATGTCGGTCCCGCCGGTGCGCCGGCCGCGGTCGATGCGACCATGGCGACGCACGCGCCGACGCGGCTCAGCGTCCTCGCCGGAAGCGACGATGCGGCCTGGGCCGCCGTGGGCCATGCCGCGCCCAAACACGCCGCCGGCAAGCTCAGCCCGGCAGGGCCCTGCGCACATCCGTGTACGGATCGTTGATCACCCGGCTCGTGACGTCGAACATCATCGTGGCGCGGTCGCGCGCGTTATAGACGGGCCAGTTCGGAATCGCCGGCGTATTGGGATTGCCGGTTTTCGCGAACGCGACCCACGCCGCGGACATCTGATCGGCGAGTTGCTGCGGCGCGGGCCCGCTTCCCAGCAGCGCACGGGCGGTCTCCACATTGTCGAACACCAGCGGGATTTCGAGCGTATGGGGCGATTTGAAAACGCCCATGCCGATCGGCGTCTCCCAGACAAGCTGGTACATGTAGACGGGCGCTGCGTTCTGCGCCGCCTTGCGCGTCGCCAGCTTTACCGAACCGTCCCACATGAAATTGGTCGTGATCAGCTCGGCCATCAGATAGCTCGGCGAGTAATCCGGATGCGCCTTGCGGATGGCGGCGAGTTCGGCCGCCGCGTTCGGTCCTCCCATCATCGCGGCCTGCGCGGTCAGCTGATCCTCGGTGAGTCTGCCGAACCAGGGCTGCCCGGCGAGAAAAAGCGTCATCTCGTCCTTGTTGGTGCCGAT
>DATNNS010000288.1:0-6809 GCA_035601715.1 Rhizomicrobium sp. | reverse complement strand
TCCTGCCGGCGCACGCCGCCGCGCGCGCCGTCTTCCTGGTCGTCGGGAATGGCGCCCAGGATTTCGTCGAGGATATCCTCGCGCGTGATGACGCCCTGCAGCGCGCCATATTCGTCCACCACCAGCGCGAAATGGCTGCGCCGCTCGCGGAATGCGCGCAGCTGCTCTTCCAGCGTCGTCGTATCGGGCACGAACCACGGCTCGATCATCAGCGACAGGATATCGAAGCCTTCGAAATTGCCGTGCCGGCTAGCATATTCGCGCACGACGTCGTTGGTGCGCAGCACGCCGACGATGTTCTCCGGGGTGTCGCGCCAGACCGGTACGCGGGTGTGGCCCGCCGCGATCAATTCCTCGAACAGCGCCTGCGGCGGCTGACCGGCGTCGATCGCCACCACTGCCTTGCGGTGAACCATCACGTCCGCGATGGTGAGCTCGCGCAGATCGAGCACGCCGGTGAGCATGTCGCGGTGCTCGCGTTCGACGGTGCCTTCCTCGTGGTGGAGATTGACCGTGCCGCGGATCTCTTCATGCGGCGACACCGCCGCGTCGTCCTCTTCTTCCTGGCGGATGCCGAAAACCGACAGCACGCGCCAGACGACGAACTGCACGGTCGACACGATGGGCGCGAGCAGGACGACGAACAGGCCAACGGGGGCGGCGACGAACAGCGCAAAGCGGTCGGTGCGGGCGATGGCAAGCGTCTTGGGCAGCACTTCTGCGAAGATCAGGATGATGAGGGTCAGCGCGACGGTGGCGATCACGACAGCGGTGTTGCCGTAGCGCACCGACAACACTTCGGTGGCGAGCGACGAGGCCAGGATGTTGACGAAGGTGTTGCCAAGCAGCAGCGCCCCGATAAGCCGCTCGCGGTTGTCGACCAGCCGGTTGACCCGCGCTGCAGAACGGGAACCGTCCTTCTCCAGCTGGTGCATGCGTCCGCGCGAGACGGCGGTCAGCGCGGTCTCGGAGCCGGAGAAAAACCCCGATGCCAGCAGCAGCAGGACGATCAGTCCGGGAGTGAGAACGAGAATCGTATCCATGGCGGTGTTCCTGGGGCGATGGGAGAGTGTAGCGCGTAATCAGCCGGCCAGCAGCGCCTGTACGTCGTCCGTCGGCACATCGCCGGCGACGAAGGCCTGGCCGATGCCGCGGGCGAGGATGAAGGTCAGCTTGCCGTCCTTGGCCTTCTTGTCGTGCATCATGTGACGCATCAGGACGCCCACGCCGATTCGCGGGCCCGGGATGTCGGCAATCGTGGCCGGCAGGCCGACCGCGCGCAGATGCGTCTCGATGCGCTCGGCATCCGCCGCCGGCGCAATCCCGAGCCGCGCGGAGAGGCGGAACGCCAGCGCCGTGCCGATCGCCACGCCTTCGCCATGCAGCAGCCGGTCGGAGAACCCAGTTGCGGCCTCGAGTGCATGGCCGAAGGTATGGCCGAGATTGAGAAGCGCGCGTTCGCCGGTCTCGCGCTCGTCCCGCGCGACGATGTCGGCTTTCATCCTGCAGGAATGCGCCACGATGCGGGTGAGGGCGGCCGGATCGCCTTTGAGCGCGGCAGCCGCGTTGGCCTCGAGCCAGGTGAAGAAGTTCGCATCGCCAAGCGCGCCATACTTCGCGACCTCGGCATAGCCGGCCAGCAATTCGCGTTTCGGCAAGGTGGCGAGCACGTCGATATCGGCGATGACGATACGCGGCTGGTGAAACAGCCCGACGAGGTTCTTGCCTTGCGGCGTGTTGATCGCCGTCTTGCCGCCGACCGAGGAATCCACTTGCGCCAGCAATGTTGTCGGAAGCTGCGCGAAATCGACGCCGCGCTTGAGGACGCCGGCGGCAAATCCCGCCAGATCGCCGATTACGCCGCCGCCGAGCGCCACGATCAGTCCCCCGCGCTCCACGCCCAGCCCAAGCAGCGCGTTGCACAACCGCTCCAGCCCCGCGAAACTCTTGGTGTTCTCGCCGGCTGCTACAATGACCGGCTTGGCGTCGATGCCCGCGCCGCGCAGAGACGCGACCAGCGGATCGAGATGCAGCTTGGCGACATGCTCGTCGGTCACCACGGGCGTGACGCCGCGCGCCAGCGGCTTCAGCAACTCGTGCGCGCGCG
Source organism: Rhizomicrobium sp. (assembly GCA_035601715.1). Lineage (GTDB taxonomy): Bacteria > Pseudomonadota > Alphaproteobacteria > Micropepsales > Micropepsaceae > Rhizomicrobium. Next base: position 4,702 of record DATNNS010000288.1, on the reverse strand, counting down.
CGAGCAGGCCCGCTCCGACATGGATGTCGTAGCCGCGCGTTCCGAGTTCGACCGCGATGCGTTCGCTCATGCCGCCAGCCCGCGCGCTTTCAGTGCCGCGACGATCTCGTCGACGGCGGTATGATGCGGCCCGTCTTCGCTTTCCACGGTCAGATCGGCCTGCGCATAGATCGGCGTGCGCTCGACGAGCAGCTTTTCCAGGATATCGCGCGGATCGCCGTTGCGCAGCAGGGGCCGGTTGTCGCGCCGCGCCACCCGGGAGAGCAGCACGTCGATCGGCGCCTTGATCCAGACCGATATGCCGGCCTCCTTGATTCGCGCCCGCGTCTCAGCATCGACAAAAGCGCCCCCACCGGTTGCCAGCACATGCGGCGTCTCGCCCAGCAGCCGGCCGATCACCTTGCGCTCGCCGTCGCGAAACGCGCTTTCGCCGTAGCGGTCGAAGATGTCGGTGATGGAGCAGCCGGCCGCGGCTTCGATTTCAGCGTCCGCATCGCGAAAGGCGACGTCGAGCTTGGCGGCCAGCCGGCGGCCCACCGCGCTCTTGCCCGCGCCCATCATGCCGACAAGCACCACCGTGCGTTTGAGCTGTTCCATGCCCTTCGCTTACACGCCCTTTTGGCGGGCTTCCAGCGGGACTTGCGCAAACGCCGCCATTTCCGCCACAACAGGCGCGGGGGACTCGAAAGAACGGGTCTGAACATGGGTTGGACGGCGCACGTCACGCTCGCGATCATCGTGCTTCTGGTACTGGGCGCCTGCGTGCTCGGTTTCTATGAAAGCACGCGTCCGCCGCCGCCGCACCTCTATCAGCAGGACGTCCCCATGAGCGGTTCCCCGGCCAGCCCGTGAACGGCGCGGACGCCATCGAAGCCTTTCTCGACATGATGAGCGCCGAGCGCGGCGCCAGCCGCAACACGATCGAAGCCTATCGCCGCGACCTGCTGGCGTTCGACGCCGATCTCACCAGGCGGCGTGTGAATCTCAAAGCCGCGACACGGGACGATGTGCGCCGCCATCTGGCGGGCTTCGCGGCCTTTGGCGCCAAGGCCTCGTCGCAGGCGCGCCATCTGTCGGCGCTGCGGCAGTTCTACGGCTTCGCGTTCACCGAAGGCTGGCGCAAGGACGATCCCACCAGCGCGATCGACGCGCCCAAGCGCGGGCGGCAACTGCCGAAGATCCTGTCGCGCGAGGAGATAGACCGGTTGCTGGAGGCGGCGCGCAACCTCGGCGTCGATGCGAACGCCGCGAGAAAGAAAAAAAAGCCGGAAGCAAGTCCGGAAGCGCTGCGCCTCGTCTGCATCGTCGAACTGCTTTACGCCTCGGGCCTGCGCATTTCCGAACTGGTGACGCTGCCGCTGGCGGCGGTGCGCGGCAAGCGCGGCGCCATCTATGTGCGCGGCAAAGGCGGCAAGGAACGGCTCGCGCCGCTCAATCCGGCCGCGAGCAAGGCGATCGAGGCTTATCTCAACGTGCGCGGCGAGTTTCTCGGCGATGCCAAGGAAAGCAAGTTCCTGTTTCCCTCGCGCGGCGCCGAAGGCCATTTCACGCGCCGGCGCTGTCATCAATTGCTGAAGGAACTGGCAGTGCGGGCGGGCATCGACCCGGCCAAGCTCTCGCCGCATGTCCTGCGTCACGCCTTCGCCACCCATCTGGTCGAAGGCGGCGCCGATCTGCGCAGCGTGCAAACGCTGCTCGGCCACGCCGACATCGCGACGACGCAGATCTATACCCACGTCGCCAGCGACCGGCTGAAAGCGACGGTCGAGTCGGCGCATCCGCTTGCGCACAAAACCCACCTCCCCCCTGCGGGGAGGTCGAAAAAGCCGAAGGCTTTTTCGGGTGGAGGTCGCTCGGGCAGCTGAACCCCCACCCCAAGAATTCCGCTGCGCGAAATTCTTCGACCTCCCCGCAAGGGAGAGGTAGAAGTAAGCCTGTGCCATAGGAGAACAATCGTGAGTTTCACTCCCGTCACGCGGCGCGTGCCGCCGAGGCTTTACCGCTCCAAGCTGTTCCTGCCGGGCTCGCGCATCGCGCTGTTCGAGAAAGCGGCGGCGAGCGCGGCCGATGTCGTGTGCCTCGACCTCGAGGACGCGGTGGCGCCGTCCGACAAGGACAAGGCGCGCGACAATATCGTGGCGGCGCTGAACGACGTGAAATGGGGCGACAAGCTCGTCACCGTCCGCATCAACGGCCTCGACACCGATTTCTGCTACCGCGACGTGCTGGCGCTGGTGGAGAAGGGCGGCGAGCGGCTCGATGCGATCATGATCCCCAAGGTCGGCAACGCCGCCGATGTCTACGCCATCGACATGCTCATCACGCAAGCTTCCAGCCACGTAAAGCGCAAGAAGCGCATCGGGCTCGAGGTCATTATCGAAACGACGTCCGGCCTCACCAATATCGACGAGATCGCCGGCGCGTCGCCGCGGCTTGAGAGCCTGCATTTCGGCGCGGCGGATTATGCGGCGAGCCAGGGCATGCGCACGACCAATATCGGCGGCGGCAATGCGGACTATGTGATGCTCAGCGATGGGCCGGGCGAGCGGGCGCGGCACTGGAACGATCTTTGGCACTACCCGCTGTTCCGCCTGTGCCAGGCCGCGCGCGCACACGGCATCGTGCCGATCGACGGGCCGTTCGGCGATTATTCGGATGCGGACGGCTTTCGCGTGCAGGCCAACCGCACCGCGATCCTGGGCTGCGAAGGCAAATGGGCCATCCATCCGAGCCAGGTCGCACTCGCCAACGAGATATTCACGCCGCCGGCCAGGGAAGTGGAACGCGCCGAAGCGATTCTCGCGGCGATGAAGGATGCGCAGGAGAAGGGCATGGGCGCGGTGGCGTTGAACGGTGTGCTGATCGACGCCGCCTCGATCCGCCAGGCGGATGTGATCGTCAAGCAGATGCAGATGATCCGCCAGAAGACGGGCGCCTGAAGAATACAGGATAACCATATTTGGCCTTATTCGACTGGTATTTCCATCGATTCGACCCCATTTGTTGACAGCACGGGCCTCGCTTGCCACCCTTGGCGTTTGCGGTCCTGCTGCCCCCTCTAGTTCGGACCACCTGAATGACAATGCATGCCTATCTCGAATTCGAACGCCCCATCGCCGAGCTCGAAGGGAAGATCGTGGAGCTGCGCCAGCTGGCCGCGGCCGATCCGTCCATGGAGATCGACGAGGACGTCGCCAAGTTGCAGGGCAAAGCCTCTGCGCTGATCGGCGAGACCTATTCCAAGCTGACGCCATGGCAGAAGGCGCTGGTGGCGCGCCATCCCGCGCGCCCGCATTTCTCCGAATATGTCGAGCAACTGATCGACGAGTTCACGCCCTTGGCCGGCGACCGACTGTTCGGCGAGGACCGCGCCGTGGTGGCGGGGCTCGGGCGTTTCCGCGGCCGGCCGGTTGCCATCGTCGGCCATGAGAAGGGCAACGACACCAAGAGCCGGCTCAAGCACAATTTCGGCATGGCGATGCCCGAAGGCTATCGCAAGGCCCAGCGCCTGTTCGAAATGGCGAGCCGCTTCAAGCTGCCGGTGCTGTCCTTCGCCGATACGCAAGGCGCCTATCCCGGCGTCGGCGCCGAGGAGCGCGGGCAGGCCGAAGCGATCGCGCGCGCGACGCAGGCATGTCTCGCGCTCACGGTGCCGTTCGTGGCCACGATCATCGGCGAGGGCATGTCGGGCGGCGCGCTCGGCATCGCGGTCGCCAACCGCGTCTACATGCTGGAGCATTCAATCTATTCGGTGATCTCGCCGGAAGGCTGCGCCTCGATCCTGTGGCGCAGTTCCGACAAGGCGCAGGACGCCGCCGCGGCGCTGCGCATCACCGCGCAGGACCTGCTCGATCTCAAGGTGATCGACGGCATCATCACAGAACCGCCCGGCGGCGCCCACCGCGCGCCGCAGGTGACCATCGACGCCGTCGGCGACCAGATCGCCCGCGCCCTGACCGAGATGAACGGATTGTCGCCCGAGGAACTGCGCCAGCAGCGGCGGGATAAGTATCTCGCGATGGGGCGCAACCTAGTGGCCTAGAGAGTTCGCGCAAACGCGCGAACGTCATTCACCAGATCGTCCGGCCGCTCCAGCGCCGCGAAGTGTCCGCCTTCGCTGAAATCCGTCCAATGCGTCACGTTCACGTGGCGCTCGACCAGGCTGCGCGGCGGGAAGGGGATCAGGTCGACGGGGAACGCCGCGATGCCGACCGGCTTTTCGATACGCGCGCCGTTCGGCACTGCCGTGCCGGCATGATCCTCCATCAGGCCGCGATACATCCAGGTCGCGGTGTTGAAGGTCCGCGTGACGAGATAGATCATCACGTTCGTGAGCAGCTGGTCCTTGGTATAGACGCTCTCGAAGCCTTTGCGCGTGTCCGACCAGCCGTGGAATTTCTCCACGATCCAGGCGCAGGCGCCGACGGGAGAATCCATCATCGCGTAGGAAAGTGTCTGCGGCTTGGTGGTCTGCTCGCGGAAATAGGCGCCCTCGAACTCGAAGAGCGCTGCCGCGCGCGCGGCATAGTCTTTCTCTTCCTGCGTTTCGGGATGCACGCCCGGCGAGCGCCAGCCGAACATATTGAGATGCACGGCACGGCAGTTCGCGCTGTCGTAGCCCATCCAGCCCGAGATCGCGCTGCCCCAGTCGCCGCCCTGGGCGATGTAGTCCGGCAGACCGAGCACCTTCGTCATCAGCGAG
>DATNNS010000287.1:0-5301 GCA_035601715.1 Rhizomicrobium sp. | reverse complement strand
CGCCAGTTCCGCGAGCTCGCGGGCAAGGCGGCGAGCTGGGTGCCAGGACCTGCCATGCCGCCGCCGAGCCCGGCGCCATGACCGGCAAAATCATCGTCGCACTCGCGCTGCTCCTCGTTGCGATCATTCTCATCGCGGGCCTGGTCACCCTGTGGATCGGCGGCGAAACGTCGAACAAATGGTCGAACCGGCTGATGCGCTACCGCGTGCTGGCGCAGGCTCTCGCGATCGCGATCATCCTGCTGGTGCTCTATTTCACCAGCCAGCATTGACGGTTCAAAAGAAACTGACCGGATCGATATCCACCGAAACGCGCACCTGCTTGGCGACGGTCGCGCGGGCGAGCCAGCTGCGCAGATAGGCCTGCACGTCGACGCTGCGTTCGGCCTGCACCAGCAGGCGCTCGCGCGTCTGGCCACGCAGCAGATGATAGAAGGCCGGCGTCGGTCCCCAGATCTTCACGCCGCGCGCGGTAGGCGCGGCCTTGGCAAGAACGCGCCCTGCGTCGCGCACGCTCGCGCCGTCGGAACCCGAGACGATGATCGCGGCGAGACGGCCGAAGGGTGGTGCGGCCGCCCGCTCGCGGAACGCGCGCTCCTGCTCGAAGAACGCATCGCGCTCGCCCGAGGCCAGCGCCTTCATCACCGAGTCTTCAGGATTTCGCGTCTGTATCAGCACCAGGCCCGGTTTCTCGGCGCGTCCCGCGCGCCCGGAAACCTGGTGCAGAAGCTGGAATGTGCGCTCGCGCGCGCGCAAGTCTCCGTCGGAGCCGCCGAGATCGGCGTCGATCACGCCGACCAGCGTGAGCTGCGGGAAATGGTGACCCTTGGCGACGATCTGAGTGCCGATCACCACGTCGATTTCATGCTTGCTCATGGCGCGGATGGCCGCCTGGGTCTGCGCGGGACCATGCAGCGTGTCCGACGACGCGATCGCCATGCGCGCATCGGGGAACGCAAGCGCGAATTCCTCCGCCACGCGCTCCACGCCGGGCCCGCAGGCGACCAGCGTGCCTGCCGCCGCGCACTGCGGGCAGGCCGGCGGCGCCGGCATCTGGTAGCTGCATTGATGACAGACGAGCTTGCGATGATAGCGATGCTCGACCAGCCAGCTCGAGCAGGCGCGGCATGTCAGCTTGTGGCCGCAGGATTCGCACAGCGTCAGGGGCGCGTAGCCGCGGCGGTTGAGGAACAGCATCGCCTGCTCGCCCGCGGCCAGCGTGGCGGTCAACGCTTCGCGCAACGGTGGCGACAGGAACGTGCCCGGCTCGCCGCGCGCCTCGCGCAGATCGATCAGCCGGACTTGCGGCATCACCGCGGCGCCATGCCGGCGCGGGAGTCTAAGATGTTTGTAACGTCCGGCGGTCGCGTTGACGTAGCTTTCGAGCGACGGCGTCGCGCTGGCCAGCACGATGGGACAATCTTCTATGCGCGCGCGCACCACCGCCATGTCGCGCGCGTGATAGAGCACGCCGTCTTCCTGCTTGTAGGCCTGTTCATGCTCCTCATCGACGACGATAAGGCCCAGATCGGCGAATGGCAGGAACAGCGCCGAGCGCGCCCCGACCACCACCCGTGCCTCCCCATTCATCACCGCGCGATAGACGCGCCGGCGCTCGCGCTGCGACAGATCGGAATGCCATTCCGCCGGGCGGGTGCCGAAACGTTCGGCAAACCGGTCGAGGAACTGCACGCTGAGCGCGATCTCGGGCAGCATGACCAATGCCTGCTTGCCGCGGCGCAGCGCTTCGGCAATCGCTTCGAAATAGGTCTCGGTCTTGCCCGAGCCGGTGACGCCGTCGAGCAGCGATGCGGAAAAATGCGCGGAGGCGACAGCGCCGGTCAGCGTGCGCGCGGCGGCCTCCTGTTCGAGATTGAGCACTGGCGGCGCGAAATCCGGATCGGGAATGCCGAGCGGATTGAATTCCGGCAATTCCACTTCCATCAGCGCGCCCGCCGCGATCAAGCCACGCACGACGGCCGGGGTGACGTTGGCATCCTCGGCAAAGGCCGGCACGCTACGTGCCAATCCGTCTTCCGAGATTGCCAGCACGCGTGCCCGCGCCGGCGTCATGCGCCGCGGCGTCTGCAGCCCGCGGCCATAGGCGATGCGCGCGACTTCCGGCTCGAACGCGGCGCGCGAGCGCAACGCCATCGCGAGGATCATGCCTTGCGGCGACAGCGTGTAGCGCGCCACCCAGTCGATGAAGTCGCACAGCGAAGCGGGCAGGCGCGGGCCGCCTTCGAGCGGGACGGCTTCCTTCAGCCTCGCCTCGGCGACGGTGCCTTCGCCCTCGCCCCAGACGACGCCCAGCGCCTCGCGCGGCCCCAAAGGCGCGATCACCAGCGTGCCGCGCGGCAGATCGCCGGCGGTGCGGTAATCGTAAGGGCCTGTCAGCGGCAGCGGCAGCAGCACCCCCCTGCGCGCGGTTTGCGTCATGGCCTTCAAGGCGAGATCATTCATGGATACACTTTCGCCCGTGATTCCTTTTGGTCAATCCATATCGCATGAGTGAGCGCGCAGAACGTCTCAATCCCGCCGAAGCGGCCGCCCAGGCGGTCAAGGCCTATATCCGCATGAACCGCGCCCGTCTCGCCGCCGACGGCGAATTGCTGGCGCTGTTGTTGCCCGAGCGCTTCGACACCGGCGAAGTGCGGGACCTGCAGCGCTTCGTCATCGAACGGCTGAAGGACTCCAACACCGCCCTGCGCGCCGAGCGCGACAGCTTGCGCGCCACCCGCGAACAGGTGGTCCGGCTGGGCGACGGCGTCAAGCGCGCGGTGCTGGAGCTTCTTGACGCGCGGCGTTTCGAGGAGGCGATCACCGCGGCAACCGAGGCGGCCGCCTCGTTCGGCGCGGATCGCGCGGCGCTCTGTGTCGAGACTTTCGCGGGCGCGGCGCCGGTGGGCAGCGAAGGCGTGCGCCTGATCGCACCGGGCACGGCGGCGGCGATCCTGGGCTCCGAAGGCACCGGCGCGATCCTGTCGGGCGGCGGCGAAATCTTGTTCGGATCCGGCGAATTCAGGAGCATCGCGGTGTTCCGGCTCAAGATCGGCAGCGACGCGGCGACCGCGCTCTATGCGCTGGGCGCGCGCGAGGCGGGCCGCTTTGAAGGCGTGGAGACCGCCAACGATCTTTCTTTCTTCGCGCGTGCGCTCGAACGGGCCATCAGGGCATGGCTCGATCTGCCGAAACATTAGTCCGCGACTGGCTGGCCTCGCTCGCCCATGAGCGCCGCGCCAGTCCGCACACCTTGCGCGCCTATGGCGACGATCTGGCGCGGTTCCTGTTGTTCCTGACCAGCCATGTCGGCGGCGAGATCGACACGGCGTCGCTGGCCGCGCTTTCCACCGCCGATATCCGCGCCTTCGTCACCTTGCGGCGCGCCGAAGGTCTGGGCGGTCGCGGCGTGCAGCGCGCGCTGGCCGCGATCCGAAGTTTTTTCCGCTGGCTGGCGCGCGAGGAAATCCTCGACAATCCCGCTCCGCGCGCGCTGCGCAGCCCGCGCACGCCGCGCACCTTGCCGCGACCGCTCAGCGTGCGCGATGCGGCGCGTGTGCTGGAAGATGCCGGCGAAAACGCTGTCGAATGGCTCGGCGCGCGCGACGTGGCGCTGCTCACATTGCTCTACGGCGCGGGCTTGCGCATCTCCGAGGCGCTCAGTCTCAAGCGCGGCGATGTGCCGCTCGGCGACGGTCTCAGCATCGTCGGCAAGGGCCGCAAGGAACGCGTGGTGCCGGTCTTGCCGGTGATTGCGCGCGCGGTCGAGCTCTATGCGGAACAATGCCCGTTCGCGGGCGCGCCCAACACGCCCCTGTTTCTCTCCCGTCGCGGCAAGCCGATGAGCGCGCGCGAGGCCCAGGCGTTGATGCAGAAACTGCGCGGGCGGCTGGGGCTTTCGGAACGCGCGACACCACATGCGCTGCGCCACTCCTTCGCGACGCATGTCTTGGCCGGCGGTGGCGATTTGCGCAGCGTGCAGGAACTGCTGGGCCACGCCTCGCTCTCGACGACGCAGGCCTATACGCAGGTGGAGACCAGCAAGCTGATGGAAATCTACAAGAACGCCCATCCCCGCGGGAAGAAGGCGGCTTAGGCGCCGGGCAATTTCAGCAATCGCCGCTCCGCGGCTGTCCTGAGCAGGTCCCAGATGCGCGCGCGCGCGTCGTGCGCGTCCTTCAGCGTTTCAAGGTGGATCTGCAGCGCGATGAGCAGCTTGCGCAATTCGCTGTTGGTTTCGTTGAGCGCGGAGATTTTCAGGGATTCGTCCTGTGTTGCCGCCGCCGATTCAAGTTTTTGTTTCAGTGCCGCATCGCGGAGCTGCGGCGCGAGCTCGCGGAACAGCGCGCGCATCTCGGCATTCTCGCGGGCGCGGATGTCCGCGGCACGGTCATATTCCTGGGCCGCGAACATCATCATGAAGGAGGTAAGGCCGGCGGTCGCCTGCGCATAGCCGGCCGGCATGTGTGGCGCGAGCGTGGCCATGATCTGACCGGCGGAAAGATTGAGGATCTGGTCGACTTCCGGTTTCATGACCGCGCCTCGCGCGAAAGCCGCTCGGCCAGCACATGGTTGTGAAACGCCAGGCAATACCAGCCGGAAAATGCATTGACCGGATCGGTGTTGCGCCCCTCGGCGTATTCGCGCGCCGCGGAAATCCAGATCGCCAATCCCTTGAGGCTGGCGAAGATTTCCCACCAGGCGAGCGCCGCACGATCGACCGCCATGCCGCTCGCCTGCTCCCAGATCGCGAGCGCGCGCTCGCGCGGCACCGTGCCGGCGGGGCGCGACGGATCGCCGTGGCTCCACAGCGGATCGAGCGCCCAGCCGAGGTCTTCCAGCGGATCGCCGAGATGCGCCATCTCCCAGTCGAGAATCGCGCGGATATGACCCGCGCCATCGACGAGGAAATTTCCCGTGCGGTAATCGCCATGGATAACGGAAATCTTCCGCGCCGGCGGCGGCGGATTGCGCCTGAGATGGCGGATCGCGGCGCGCGCGATGGGCTGCGGTTCCAACTCGTCCTCGTCGATCACCTTTTCCCAGCGTGTCAGCTCGTGCGACCAACAATCGGCGACGACGCGGGCGCCGTCGAAATCGCCGAGCCCCAATTGCTCCGGATCGGCTTTCGCGATGCGGCCCAAATGCGAAAAAAATTGCTCGCCGACCGCATCGCGATGCGCGCCATAAGGGTCGGGCACCAGGATGGAGCCGACAGTGCAGTTTTCGATCTCCTCCATGACGAAGAACGGCCGATCCAGCGCGGTGTTTTCCAATTCCAGCGCGATCGGCTCCGGCACC
>DATNNS010000286.1:0-3330 GCA_035601715.1 Rhizomicrobium sp. | reverse complement strand
CGCGCGTCGCGTCGACGAAAGCCTGCACCGCTTTCGGATTTGTCGCGATCCATTTCTGCGGCACGACGACCATGTTGGCGTAGCCGGGATAGCCGTTGTCGGCGAGCAGGAAGATCTGCGGCTTGAAATGGGCCTCGTGCTCCACGGTGTAGGGCTCGCTGGTGAGGTAGCCTTCCTGGATCGCGCCGGGATCGATCAGGAACGGCGCGAGGTTGAAGGTGTATTTTCGGATCTGGGAATCCGAGAATCCGTAGCGCGCCTTCAGCCACGGCCAGAACGCGGTGATCGAAGCATCGGCGATCATGATCGGCTTGCCGCGCATGTCGGCGAGCGAGTGCACGTCGTTGCGCGGATGGGTGATGAGGACCTGCGGGTCTTTCTGGAAGATCGCCATCACCGCCTTCACCGGCACCCCCTCGCGCGCCATGTTGAGCGGGATGAAGCCGTTGGAGCCGATGCCGAAATCGGCGGCGCCGCCGGCCAGGATCTGCGGCACGTTCACGCTCGGCCCGCCTTCGACGATCTTCACATCGAGTCCGGCCTTGGCATAGAGGCCGAGCGCCAGCGCCTCGTAGAAGCCGCCATGCTCGGCCTGCGCCTTCCAGTCCGTCACGAACGAGATATGCGTCGCGGCCTGCGCGCCGCCGCAGCAAAGCGCCAGCGCCGCCAGCGCGGCGAAAAATTTTACAGCCATCCCCATCGCTCCCCTCGTATCGGCGGGCATTCGCCCGATGCCCGCAACCTTTCGCTAACCACCGCCCGTCGCATTGCGGAACACTTCGCGCCGCCGGCGGTTCGCTTCATGCCGCACAGCAGAGGGCTCCGACGATGCTTCATTTCGCGCCGAGAAACCGGCCGCTTCGCGTCCTCTGCATGGAGGAAGACACGATCCAGCGCAAGCTGTTCGAGGCCTGCCTCGACGTGCTCGGCGCCGAGGCGGTGTTCGCCGGCCGCGCGGCGCAGGGCGCCGCCCTGTTCCACGATCTCGACCTCGACATCGTGTTCATCGACATCGACCGCCACAGCGCCGACGAGCTCGCGGCGTTCGAGGCCATGCGCTCCGAGCGCGGCGCGATTCCGGTCCTCGCGGTGACCAACAACGATTGCGGTTGGCGCGACGAGGATTATCGCGCCGCGGGCTTCGCCGGCATGTTCCTCAAGCCGGTCGAGCCGATGCGGCTTTATCGCGCGATGGACGATGTGCTGCGCCAGTCCCATCAGCCGCCGCTGCTCATATCGGAATGCTACGCCGGCGCGCATGTCGCCTGACGCCGCGCCGCGTCGAGGGCGTCGAAATTGCTCTCGTCGTCGATCAGGGTGCGGAACAGCACCAGCCCGCGCTCGGTCGGCGCGCGCACGACATGTCCGATGGGCTGCTTGTCCTGGTGCGGCCCGACAAGGATGAAATCGACCGCGCCATGCGCCTGGCGGTCGTTCAGCACATAGAAGTTGTTGGTCTCGGCGTCGAACAGCGACACCGACCAGTAGGTGCCGCGCGGCACCGGCGCGCGCACGCGCAGCGGCCCGCGCGACAGATCGAATGGGCAGGTGGAATAGAGCAGGTCCGGGCTCGGCCGCACCACGCCATGCGACGCCGCGTCGGCGCGGGTGCCGTGATGGATCGCGTTCGGCGCGCCCATCAGCGCGATCGCGCGGCTCATCACGACCCGCGGCAGAACCCACACGCTCGCCAGATGCACCGCCATCGCGACGACGAGGGTGGCGAGGAGCCAGGGGAGCCAGCGCATGACTCAACCTCCCCCTTGCGGGGAGGTCGAAAAATCCGAAGGATTTTTCGGGTGGGGGCGAAGGCGACTCACCGTCGCCCCCACCCGAAACGCTTTCGCTTCGCTACAGCGTTTCGACCTCCCCACAAGGGGGAGGTGAAAAGAGCCTTTACTTGCACGACACCCTCTCGATCTTTGGCAGCGCGGCATGGGCCGGGTCGGCGGCGACTGAGGCGCCGGGATTGTAGAGGCGCAGGGTGAGCGTGAAGGCGCCGCTGCCGACGGCAATCCAGTTTGCCGGATGCGGCTGGAGCGAAACATCGGCGGAGAAGGCGCCGCCGGCGTCGCGGGCCACGGAATTTTTCGACACCGAATAGCGCCGCGCGGGATTGGCGATCAGATAATCGTCCGGCCCATAGGCGGTGATGCTCCACCAGCGCGTATCGGGATCGCGGCCGGCGATGCGATAGGAACAGGCGCCGCTGAGCGGCCGGCCGGCATCGTCGGTCTCGGCGGTGTAATAGATCGTCTCCGCGCGGCTGAGCGCGAGCAGGCCGTGCAGCGCGACGCGGGCGCGGGTCGCGGCGTCGCCGCCCGCGCTGCCGATGGAAAGACTGGTGCGCCACGGCCCGTCAGCGATCCCGCCCGGCATGGCGCCGCGCATCACGGTGGCCCAGGTGAGCGCGAGGCCAAGGGCTGTGCCGATGATGAGGACGGCGAGGGATTTGAGCAGGAAGCGCATGACAAAAGCCGCAACGGTCCGCCCGATGCTAGCACGTTTCTCAACCGGTGTTGCGGGGCGTGCGGTTGCCCATGATCAGACCGACGGCGCGCTCCAGCTCCTTGCTGCTGAAGGGCTTGGCCAGGATGGGGATGTCCTTGGGCGTGTCCTTGGGAAGCTCGGCATAGCCGGTGGCGATCAGCACCGGCAGATCGGCGTTTTCCTGCCGCACGGCTTCCAGCAATTGCGCACCCGTCATCAGCGGCATCGCCTGGTCGGTGATGACGAGATCGACCTTGTTGTTGCGGATCAGTTCGAGGGCCTGCGCCCCGGAGGTCGCCTCCAGCACGGTATGGCCCATGTCCTCGAGCATCGCCGTGGAGTTGAGCAGGACCAGCGCGTCGTCATCCACCGCGACGACGGTCAGCGGCTTGACGGTCGGCGTCTCGACACTGTGCGAATCCGCCTCTCTGGCCGCGGGCTGGGTTGCGGACAGCGGCAGCCAGATCTCGGCGGTCGTGCCCTTGCCTTTTTCGCTCCGCAGATGAAAGCGGCCGCCCATCTGCTCCGCCATGCCGTGCACCATCGGCAGGCCGAGGCCGGTGCCTTTGCCGACGCCCTTGGTGGTGAAAAAGGGCTCGGTCGCGCGGGCGAGCGTCGCGTCGTCCATGCCGCCGCCCTGGTCGGTCAGCGACAGGCCGACATAGCGCGTGTCGCCGTCGCGGATTTCGCGCGCCGAGACGATGACCTTGCCGCCGTCGGGCATCGCGTCGCGCGCGTTGGTCGCCAGGTTGAGCAGCGCCAGCTCGATCTGATTGGCATCCGCCAGCGCCAGCGGCAGGCCGACGGTGAGCCGCGTCTCGATCTCGATGGACGGCCCCA
>DATNNS010000285.1:0-6725 GCA_035601715.1 Rhizomicrobium sp. | reverse complement strand
CGGGGTGGGATGGGTGTCTTCGAGGTATTCGCAGATCGCCGTGATCTCGGTGACGCAATGCCCGCCGTCGAGCTCGAGCGCCGGCATCTGGCCGATGGTGTTCTTCTTGAGATAGGGCTCGCGCCGGTTGTCGCCCTTCATCAGGTCGACCTCCTCCTGCGGGATCGTGATCCCTTTTTCCGCCATGAACATGCGCACGACGCGCGGATTGGGGCCGATCGAGTTGTAGAACTTCATGAGCGCACTCCAGCCGGGCGGACCGCGACGTTATGGGAGGGATCGAAACCGGTCAAACCGGCGTTTGCACGGCATGGGTCACGGATTTCGCAGGGTTTTGTTGGTTTCGCTGGGCGCCGCGGCGGCGCTGGCCGGCGTTCTCGTCATGCTCGTGCCCGTGCCGCTGCCGCCCTTCGGCATCACGCTGATCCTGGGCGGCGCCACGCTGCTCGTGGGCCATTCGCGCAAGGCCCGCCGCGGCATGCAGCGCGCGCGGCACCGGTCCGCGCTCCTGTCGCGCACCGTGGACCGCTTCGCCGAACGCGCGCCGGGCTATTTCCGCCGCACCCTGCGCCGCACACGTCCCGACGCCATCGCGCGCCACATGCAGATCGCGGCGCTCGGCGCCGTCTCGCGCGCCGATTAACGTCGCCGCAAATTTGCCTCCACTTTCGCGCGAATTGGCGTAAAGAGAGCCCGCGAATGGCAGGAACGCGAGATTTGCGCAGGATTCTTCATATCACGCTGGGTTTGCTGCTGGTCGCGGTCGGGCTGGTGACGATGTTCGTGCCCATCCCGGTGCCGCTTCTGGCGCTGACGCCGCTCGCCATCGGCTGCGTCATCCTGTCGGCGAATTCGCGCGTGGCGCGGCGCTCGATCCAGCGCGCGCGGCACCGCTCGGCCCTGCTGTCGCGCGCCTTCGAGCAGTTCGCGTTGCGCGCGCCGCGCAGTTGGGCGCGCATCCTGCATCGCACGCGACCCCACGCCATCATCCGCCACGGCAAGATCGCCGCGCGCAACGCCGCACGGGATTGAGATGGCGATCCCGTTCGATCGCGATTTCGACGTGCCGTTCGGCGAAAGCATCCGCCTCACGCCGCGGATCGCGCGGGTTCTGGCGCCCAATCCGGGACCGTTCACCTTCAAGGGCACCGGTGTCTACATCGTGGGCGCGAAGGATGTCGCGGTGATCGATCCCGGCCCGCTGCTGCCCGAGCATGTCGCGGCACTCAAGCGCGCGCTGGATGGCCGGCGCGTGACGCACATTCTCGTCACCCACACCCACAGCGATCACTCACCGGCCGCCGCGCCGCTGAAAGAATGGAGCGGCGCGAAGACTTATGCCTTCGGCCCGCACGGTTCAGGCCGCGACGGCGATGTGAAAGTGGAAGAGGGCGGTGACCGCGATTTCATGCCCGACATCCGCGTGCGCGACGGCGATACGATCGAAGGCGACGGTTTCGCGTTCGAATGCGTCCATACGCCCGGCCACACGTCCAATCACATGTCCTTCGCGCTGACGGACGAACAGGCACTGTTCACCGGCGATCACGTGATGGGCTGGTCGACCACGGTGGTGACGCCGCCCGATGGCGACATGGCCGACTACATGGCCTCCTTGCGCAAGCTTCTCGCCCGCGACGACCGCATCCTTTATCCCACGCATGGCGCGCCGATCCGCGATCCCAAGCCGTTCCTGCAGGCCTATATCGACCACCGCCTGGCGCGCGAGGCGCAGATCCTCGCCTGCATCGCGGACGGCGCCTCGACGATCCCCGAAATGGTCGCGCGCATGTACGCCAACGTCGACAAGCGGCTGCATCCCGCGGCGTCCCGCTCGGTGCTGGCGCATCTGATTCAGCTGGAGCGGGAAGGGCGGGTCGTTGATGACGCCGGCCGCTATCGACTCTTGACAAGGTAGCTACCGGTAGCTACTTTCAATCGCATGACCACCGTGTCCCTGAAAGACGCCAACAATCGTCTGGCCGCGCTCGTCCGCGAAGCGGAGAAGGGCCAGACGGTCACGATCACGCGCAACGGCGAGCCCGTCGCCGACATCGTGCCGCATAAGAAGAAAAAGGGCGGCGTCAATTGGGAAGCGGCCGACCGTTTTCTGGAAGAACGCGGCATCGATAGGCTCGTGTCCTGGGTCTCGCCGGACTTCGACGATCCGTTGCCGGAGGACTTCTTGATCACGCCGCTGCCCGAGCCGTCACCTCGGAAGAGATGAGGCTTCTTCTCGATAGCCAGATTCTTTTGGCTTTCGCGCGCCATGACGTCGCGAAATGCGGCGCCATGATCGATCTTCTTCTCAAATCTCCGGCAAATGAGAAGATTGCAAGCGTCGCGAGCCTCTGGGAGATCGCGATCAAATATCGACTGGGGAAGCTCGGACTGGCAGTGCCGTTGTCGACCTTCCCCTCATTCTTTCGCGCGCTTGATTTCGAACTCCTCGACGTGAACGAGCGACATGCGCTCGAAGACCTTGCAGTCCAGCCCAATACCCGCGATCCGTTCGATCGCCTGTTGCTCGCGCAATGCCAGGTGGAAAACATGCGGCTTGTCACGACGGATCGCGCGCTCGCAAATCACCCGCTCGCCTGGCGCGAGCCGTGACTACGTCGCCGCCAGCCGCTTGAGATACGCCTTGATCCGCGCCGCGTTCCGGCCCATGTCGCCGTCGCCGACGCGGCTCTTGGAGCGGATGTCGAGGCGGGCGCCCATGCCGGCGGGCTTGACGCGGATGACGATGTCGTCTGTGAAGCCGAAAAAGAAGGACGTGTCGGTCGCTTCGAGACGGCCTTCGTCCGGCGCCACGGCCACGATGGTCCAGCCCATCGCATAAGCCGCCTTCACCGCGCGCTTGAACAGTTTCTCCGGCGAGGTGATCTCGCCGTCGGCGTGGATGTCCTCGTAATATTTGTGCTGCAGGGCGGCGACGGTCGAGACCTTGCCGTCGAACAGCGCCTTCTTCGGGCCGTCATAGTCCGCATCGTGCTCCGCGCCGGGACGCTGGCCGAGCAGCGCGACGAATTCGGGGGGATGTTCGGTGTCGGTGGAGATGTCGTGGATCGGCGGCTCGACGCGCAGCTGCGCCACGTCATAGAGCGGCATCGCGATCAGGATGATGGAGCCGGCGAGCCCGATCACGCCATAGCGCGCATCCTCGCCCGCATCGGAGAAGAACGCGCCGAGCGCCCAGATCAACCCGAAGCCGAACGCGGCGATGCCGATATAGAGACACCAGGGAAACAGCTCGAACAGTCCGACGCGGTAATCCCACAAGCCCAATCGCGTGCCGAAGGTGGCGGCGATCCCGATCAGCAGCGCCGCGACGAACAACGCGCACGACACGCGCGCGGCGACGCCCAACACGCGCATGCTGCCCCCCTCATTCCGCCGCGGCGGGCAGACTGTGCTTTCCATACCGCTCGCGCAAGGCTGTCTTGAGGATCTTGCCGGTGGCGGTGTGCGGGATTTCGTCGGCGAACACGACGTCGTCGGGCATCCACCATTTGGCGATCTTGCCGTCGAGGAATTTGAGGATGTCCTGCTTGGTCGCGCTTGCGCCGGGCTTGAGCACGACGATGAGCAGCGGCCGCTCGTCCCATTTGGGATGGGGGATACCGATCACCGCGGCTTCGGCGACCGCGGGATGGCCGACCGCGATGTTTTCGATCTCGATGGAGGAAATCCATTCGCCGCCGGACTTGATCACGTCCTTGGCGCGGTCGGTGATGGTCATGTAGCCGTCTTCGTCCAGCGTGGCGACGTCGCCGGTGTCGAACCAGCCCTGCTTGTCGAACGCGTCCTTGCCTTCGCCCTTGAAGTAGCCCTTCGCGATCGCCGGCCCGCGCACTTTAAGACGGCCGAACGCCTTGCCGTCGCGCGGCAGCTCCTTGTTCTTCTCGTCGACGATCTTCATCTCGACGCCGAACGGCGGATGGCCCTGCTTCGCTTTGTAGTCGAGCTTCTGCTCATAAGGCAGATCGGCCATCTTGGCCTTGAGCGTGCCCAGCGTACCGAGCGGCGACATCTCGGTCATGCCCCAGGCATGGGTGACCTGCACGTCGTATTTGGTCTCGAAGCCCTCGATCATCGAGCGCGGGCAGGCCGAGCCGCCGATCAACACGCGCTTCAGATGCGGCAAGGTCTTGCCGGTCTGCTCGAGATACTGGAACAGCGCGAGCCACACGGTCGGCACCGCCGCGCTCATCGTCACCTCTTCGCTGTCGAGCAATTCACAGACGGAAGGACCGTCGAGCTTCGGTCCCGGCAGGACGAGCTTGGAGCCGATCATCGGGGCGGCGAACACCAGCGCCCAGGCATTGGCGTGAAACATCGGCACGATCGGCAGCACGACATCGACATTGCGCAGGCCCATCGCGTCGGCCTGCCCCGCCATGAAGGCGTGCAGCACGTTGGAGCGGTGCGAATAGAGCACGCCCTTGGGATTACCCGTGGTGCCGGAGGTGTAGCAAAGCCCGCAGGCGGTGTGCTCGTCGAACTCCTTCCATTCGAACTTCTCGTCGCCTTTGGCGATGAAATCCTCATAGGCGACGAGGTTCCTGATCTTGCTCTTGGGCAGGTGCGCGCGGTCCGTCAGCGCGACGAACAGCTTGGTCTTCTTCAGCAGCGGCGCGATCTGCTCGACAATGGGCAGGAACGTCAGATCGAAGAACAGCGCTTTGTCCTCGGCGTGATTGGCGATCCACGCGATCTGGTCGGCATGCAGCCGCGGATTGAGCGTGTGATAGATCGCCCCGATCCCGGTGATGCCGTACCAGGCCTCGATATGGCGCGCCGTGTTCCAGGCCAGCGTGCCGACGCGGTCGCCGAACTTGATGCCGGCCTTGTCCAGCGCGCTCGCCACGCGCCGCGCCCGCCTGGCGATCTCGCGGTAATTGGTGCGCGCGATCGACCCCTCGACCGTGCGCGACACCACCTCGCGGTCGCCATGATACAGCGCCGCATGATCGATGATCTTGTGGACCAGCAACGGCCAGTCCTGCATCAGCCCCAGCATGGAAGACACCCCGGATTTTTCGCCATCATAGGAATGAGACGCGGTGGCGGCAACGCATGTGAGACGCACCTCCCCCTTGCGGGGAGGTCGAAACGTCGTAGCGCAGCGAAGGCGTTTCGGGTGGGGGCGACGGCAAGGCACACTGTCGCCCCCACCCGAAAAAGCTTCGCTTTTTCGACCTCCCCGCAAGGGGGAGGTGAGAATCGGGCTCATCGGCTATACAGTTCCTGGCATCCGGGGGTGACATTGGCCGAGGACGAGCAGAGACCGTCGGGGGAGGTGCGCGGCGAGGCGGCGGCCGAGGCGCTGGCGCTCGGTGCCGCCAGCCGCGGCAAGGCCGACCGCTTCCTCGACGAGCAGACCAAGGTCGCCCAAGCGCAGGCGGTGCTCCTGCACCTGCAGGCCGAGGATCTGCGCCGCGAGGACAAGCTGCGCCACTGGTCGCTGCGCGTGCATCACATCAGCGACGTGCTGAAGCTCGGCTTCGAGCTCGCGGCGGCGCTCGTGGTCACGGCCATCGCGGCCTTCATAGGAGCCGCGGTGTGGAGCGCCGCGCACGACCACAGCCTTGTCATCGAGGCCTTCGCCGTGCCGGCCGACATGGCGGCCAACGGGCTGTCGGGCCAGGTCGTCGCCACCCAGGTGCAGGACCGGCTCGCCTGGATGCAGGACCACACCGATACCATCCGGCAGGCCAATTCCTACGCCAACAACTGGGCCAACGACGTGAAGGTGCAAATTCCCGACACGGGCGTCTCGGTCGGCGAATTGTACACCTACCTGGTGAATTGGCTCGGCCATCAGACGCATATCACCGGCGAAGTGTGGCGCGGCGCGAAAGGCGTCTCGCTCAGCGTGCGCAGCGGCGCGGGCGCGGCCGCGGTCTTCACAGCGCCGGCTGACGATCTTCCCTCGCTGATAGGCCAGGCTGCCGAGCGCATCTATTGGCAGACCCAACCCTATCGCTACGCCGTGTTCCTCGACGAAACCGGCCGGCACGCGGACAGCATGAAATTCTCCTGGATGCTCGCGCTGCATGGCGAAACAAGCGAACGCGCCTGGGCCTATGCGCGCCTCGCGCTGTCGGCGAGCGAAGACGGAGATTTCGAAAACTTCCTGCGCTACGGGCATATGGCGGCCGCGCTCAATCCCCGGCTTGCGCATGTCTGGAGCAATATCGCCGCCGCCGATAGCACCTTCGGTCACGACGAGGACGGGTTGCAGGACAATCGCAAGGCCTTCGCCCTGCTGAGCGATCCCGCGGCGGCCCGGCAGCTCGCGGCCTACGCCGTGCAGGACGACCTTCTCGCCGACAAGGCCATGATCTCCGAGGCCTTGGGCGATTATGCGGACGCGGTCCCCTGCGAGAGAAAGCTCGAGACCCTGCCGGTCTATTCCGGCTCCGATTTCTCGGCCCAGATGATGGTGGCCGGGGATATGGTGCTCGACCACGATCTGTCCGGGCCGCCTGTTCCCGCGCGCACGATGATAATGTCGCTGAACGCGCTCGCCTCGCAGCAATATTCGTCCGATTATCCTCCGTTGCCGGACTATGAGCGTGCCGTCGCTACCGGCGATTGGCAGGCCGCGCGCGCGGAGATGAGCGAATTGCTGCGCCTGCCGGCCGCCCATGCGAAAGGCGTGCGCTGGATCGTGCCGGTGCTGCTGGTGCCGAAGCTCGCGCGCGCTGATGCGATGCTGG
>DATNNS010000284.1:0-3955 GCA_035601715.1 Rhizomicrobium sp. | reverse complement strand
GCCTAGGCGTAGCTTTCGGTCATCGCCGAATAGACCAGCGTGCGCAGGTCGCGGCGCAGCGTCAGCCGCGCGTCTGTGCCCATCACCTGGGTCATGAACACGACGGCGAGGTCTTCTTTCGGGTCGATCCAGAACGCGGTCGAGGCCGCACCGCCCCAGAAGAACTCGCCGGGCGTTCCCGGCACGTGCGTCTTGGCAAGGTCCAGCGTCACGCCGCAGCCGATCGAGAAGCCGATACCGTTGTAGCCGGCTTCGCTGAACTGGCCTTCGCCGGCGACGAGGTCGGTCAGCAGCTTGCCGCCGGGCAGGAAGTTGCGGCTGAACATCTCCACCGTCTTGGGCGAAAGGATGCGCACGCCGTCGAGCGCGCCGCCGCCCAGCATCATGCGGCAGAAGCGCATGTAGTCGTGCGCGGTGGAGACGAGGCCGCCGCCGCCGGATTCCAGTTTCGGCGGCTCGGCATAGGTCGATTTGCCGGCATCGTCCTGGAGCTGCAAGCCGCCGCCCTTGGCCGGCATGTAGCAGGACGCGAAGCGGTCCAGCTTGTTCGCGGGCACGCTGAATGCGGTGTCAGTCATCTTGAGCGGCTCGAACAGCCGGGTGCGGAGGAATTCGCCGAAGGTCTGGCCCGAAAGCTTCTGGACGAGATAGCCCATCACGTCGATGGACACGGAGTAGCTCCAATACTCGCCCGGCGAGAAATCGAGCGGGATGTTGGCGAGCTGCTCGATGAACGCGTCGAGACCGCCGGGTGTCTGGAAATCGCCGATCTTCTGGCGGCGGTATTCGGCGTCGACCGCGGTGCGGTTCATGAAGCCGTAGGTGAGGCCCGAGGTGTGGGTGACCAGATCGATCACCTTCATGCGGCGCTTGGGCGCGGCGGTGATGAACTGGCCCGCGGTGTTGGCGACCAGGCTCGGCATGCCGCTGACATAGACACGCAGGTTTTTCCATGACGGGATGTGCGCGTGCACGTCGTCCTCGAGGCCGAGCTTGCCTTCCTCCACCAGCATCATCAGCGCGACCGCCGTGATCGGCTTGGTCATCGAATAGATGCGGAAGATCGCGTCCTCGCGCATCGCCGTGTTGCGCGCGATATCCATCACGCCGGACGTGCCGGTGTGGACGAGCTCGCCCTTGCGGAACACCTGGGTCAGGATGCCCGGCAGCAGGCCGCTATCGACGTAACGCGCGGTCATCACACGGTCGAGCGTTTTGAGGCGGGCCGACGATAGTCCGGCGGATTCGGGCTTGGTCATGGATCACTCCCTGATGGTGCTGCGCCAATGTTGTGCATAGCGGCGCGTCTTGTCGACCTCCCCCTTGCGGGGAGGTCGAAAAATGCCCTTCGCATTTTTCGGGCGGGGGTCCCCACCCGAAATGCTTCGCGTTTCGACCTCCCCGCAAGGGGGAGGTGGACAGCATACCGGATGTTTGAAACGCGGTGGAGAGCCGGGTAGCTTAGCCGGGACAAGAACAAGGAGAGGGCAATGGCCTGGGATTTCGAGACCGACCCCGAATTTCAGAAGAAGCTCGACTGGATCGACGAGTTCATCGACACGGAGGTCGAGCCGTTGACCCAGCTGGGCGTCGGGCTGGGCGGGGTGAAGTCGAAGACCTATCAGAAGATGGTCCGCCCGCTGCAGCAGAAGGTGAAGGACCAGGGGTTGTGGGCCTGCCACCTCGGGCCCGAGCTCGGCGGCCAGGGTTACGGCCAGATCAAGCTCGCGCTGATCAACGAGCGGCTGGGCCGCGTCGGGCTGGCGCCCGTCGTGTTCGGCTGCCAGGCGCCCGATACCGGCAATGCCGAGATCATCGCCCATTACGGAACGCAGGAGCAGAAGGACAAATATCTCTGGCCGCTGCTCAACAACGAGATCACGTCGGGCTATTCGATGACCGAGCCGCAAGGCGGCTCCGACCCGCTCGCCTTCACCACGCGTGCCGAGCTCAAGGGCAACGAGTGGGTGATCAACGGCGAGAAATGGTTCACGTCCGGCGCGCGCAACGCCGAAGTGCTCGTCGTCTATGCCGTCACCGATCCTGACAACAAAGACCCGTATCGCCGCATGAGCATGTTCCTGGTGCCGCGCAAGACCAAGGGTGTCGAAGTGATCCGCTATGTCGCCGTCGGCGCCGAGCGCGAAGGCCGCGGCAGCGAAGGCTACATCCGCTACAACAACGTGCATGTGCCGTATGACGCGCTCTTGGGCCCGCGCGGCGAAGCGTTCGTCATCGGGCAGACGCGGCTCGGCGGCGGGCGCGTGCATCATGCGATGCGCACGGTCGGCCAGTGCAAGAAGGCGCTGGATCTGATGTGCCGGCGCGCGGTGTCGCGCACGACGCGCGGCGGCGGCAAGATCGCCGATTACCAGATGGTGCAGGAGCAGATCGCCGATAGCTGGATCCAGCTCGAGCAGTTCCGCCTCTTGGTGCTGCAGACTGCATGGAAGATCGACAAGTACAAGGACTATCGCAAGGTCAGGAAGGACATCGCCGCGGTGAAGGTGGCGATGCCGACGGTCTATCACGACATCGCGGTCAAGGCGCTGCACATCCATGGCGCGCTCGGCGTCTCCAACGAGATGCCCTTCGCGGGCATGGTGATCGGCGCGCTGGTGATGGGCATCGCCGACGGCCCGACCGAGGTCCACAAGGTGACCGTCGCCAAGCAGGTGCTGCGCGACTTCAAGCCCGACAACGATTTGTTCCCCTCTTATCATTTGCCAAAAGTGCGCGAGGCGGCGCGGGACCGCTTCCCGGACGTCGTGGCGGCCCTCAAGGAAGAGTGGAAGGCGCGGGCGGAGAGTATTGACGCCTTGTAGCTGACGTACCTCCCCACAAGGGGGAGGTAAAGATCCGTAAACCACCTTCACATCCCCGTGCATTTCTTCCCTTTTTCTTTGGAAATAGAGTAAGAGACGCGCGGGCGTTGTCACCGCGTAAGGAAACCCTCTTTGTCCAACATTGAACCTGCTTCCAGCGAGCCGACCGCGGCGGACTGGATCGGCATATTGAGCCGCTACCGCGACCCCAGCGTCGTCCGCAGCACCTTCGAACTGATCGTCACCGTCGTGCCGTTCGCCGCGTTGTGGCTCGCGATCTGGGCGGCCTGGCATTTCGGCTTCTGGTATGTGTCGCTGCTGCTCGCGCTGCCGGCGGCGGTGTTTCTCGTGCGGCTGTTCATGATCCAGCACGATTGCGGCCATGGCGCGTTCTTCAAGCGGCGCGCGACCAACGATTGGGTCGGGCGCATCATCGGCGTGCTGACGCTGACGCCTTACGATGCGTGGCGCCGCGCGCATGCGATCCATCACGGCACCTCGAGCAATCTCGACAAGCGCGGCGTCGGCGATCTCGATCTGATGACGGTGCGCGAATACCGCGCGCAGCCGTTCCTCGGCCGCCTGCGTTACCGGCTCTACCGCCATCCGCTGGTGCTGTTCGGGCTTGGGCCGATCTACATGTTCATCTTGCGCCACCGCCTGCCGCTGGGCGCGACGCTGGCGCATTGGCGCGCCTGGATCAGTCCGATGGCGACCAATCTGGGCATCGCCGCTGTCGTGGCCGGCGTGATGTATTGCGTCGGCGTCAAGACGTTCCTGCTGGTGCAGGTTCCGATCACGCTGATCGCAGGGTCTATCGGCATCTGGCTGTTCTTCATCCAGCACCAGTTCGACGACACGTTCTGGGCCGAGGACAAGGCCTGGACGGTCAAGGATGCCGCCCTGCGCGGCAGCTCCTATTATGTGATGCCGGGCCCGCTCAGCTGGCTCACCGCCAATATCGGCATCCACCACGTCCATCATCTCTATGCGCGCATCCCCTATTACCGCCTGCCGCGGGTGCTGCGCGAACAGGCGCGGCTCGCGTCGGTGGCGCGCGTCTCGCTGCTCGAAAGCATCCGCTGCGCACCGCTCGCGCTATGGGACGAATGCGAGAACCGCCTGCTTTC
>DATNNS010000283.1:0-14982 GCA_035601715.1 Rhizomicrobium sp. | reverse complement strand
CCGGGTCGATTCGGCGGCCTCGAGGCCGTGAATCATGAAAACGCGGTCGAAGCTCGCGTCGGGGAACGGCAGCGCGTCCTCGTCGCCCGCGACCACAAGGGATAGCTTGGCCGGCCAGGCCACCACGCCCTGCTGAACGGGCATGAAGGCGGCCGCCAGCGCCGCCTCGCTCAGGATGGGCCGCAGATAGGGAACCGCGAAACCGTAGCCCAACACGCGAAGCCCGCGCAGATCGGGCCAGGCCAGCCGCATGCGCCGCAGGATCAGCCGGCGGGTCACCTGGCCCAGCGGCTCGTCATAGAAGGATGCAAGACCGGTCGCGTCGAACAGCATGGCGCCTTGCCTAGACCTTGCAAAAGCGCGGTTCAACGTTGCGCTGCGGATTGCTAGGCTCGCCCGCCAAAAGGATGCCCCATGACCGCGCTCAGCGTCGAACTCGTGCCCTGCCTGACGGACAACTACGCCTATCTGATCGGCGATGCCGACTCCGGGCTGTGCGCGGTGGTCGATCCGTCCGAAGCCGAGCCGGTGCGCCGTGCGCTGGCGGCGCATGGCTGGCGGCTTTCCCACATCCTCAACACGCACCATCACCACGACCACACCGGCGGGAACCTCGCGCTCAAGTCCGAATTCGACGCCACGGTCGTGGGCCCCGCGAAGGATCGCGAGCGCATTCCCGGCATCGATGTCGGCGTGAGCGAAAACGAGGCCTGGCAATGGGGCGGCCGCGCCGCGCAGATCCTGGAAATCCCCGCGCATACGCGCGGCCACATCGCCTTCGTCTTCGGCGACATCGCGTTCACCGGCGACACGCTGTTCGCGATGGGCTGCGGCCGGCTGTTCGAGGGAACCCCGGCGATGATGTGGGAAAGCCTGTCGAAGCTGATGCGGCTCACGGACGAGACCCGCATCTATTGCGGCCATGAATACACGCTCAACAACGCCCGCTTCGCGCTGACGCTGGAACCCGGCAACGCCGCGCTCAAGGCGCGCATGGCCGAAGTGACGGCGGCGCGGGACCGGGGTGCGCCGACTGTTCCATCGACCCTGTTGCTGGAAAAGCGCACCAACCCGTTCCTGCGGCCCCACAGTGCGGAAATCCGCCGGACGCTGGGCCTGACAACAGCGGGCGATGTCGAGGTTTTCGCCGAAATGCGACGCCGCAAGGATTCTTTCTAACCAAACCGCAACCCCTTGGCCGGGCTGCATTTACCTCTCGGCGAGCGGCGCGATTTGCCGTATACTGACGGCGTCAAAACGATGGCGCGGGAGCGTTGCGTCAAGCGCCGCAAGAGGGGATTCATGCGCACAAAATGTCTGCTGCTGGGCGCGGCATGCGTCACGAGTATGTTTGCTTCCGCCGCCGGCGCGCAGACGGCGCCGGCCACCGTCACACCGGCACAGGCGACCGCGGCGCCCGCCATCGAACAGGTGACCGTCACCGCGCGGCGTCGCGCGGAGAATCTCGAAAAGGTTCCGGTCGCCGTCACCGCGCTCTCGAGCGAGATGCTGCGCGTGACCGATACCAATTCGGCGCTCGCGCTGCAGAATGTCACGCCGTCGCTCGAAGTCTCCACCAGCCTGGGTTCGCGCGACGACGATGTGTTCACCATCCGCGGCCAGAGCCAGCCCTTCGGCGGCGCCGATCCCGGCGTGCAGACCTATTTCGCCGAAGTGCCGTTCAATGCGAGCGGCCCCGGCAGCGAATACGATCTCGACAACATCCAGGTCCTCAAGGGCCCGCAAGGCACGCTGTTCGGGCGCAACACCACGGGCGGCGCGGTCCTGTTCGAGCCCAAGCGGCCCGACGATCAGTTCGGCGGCTATCTCGACGGCTCCGTCGGCGACTACGCGCTGCACGAGCTCAAAGGCGCGATCAACCTGCCCGTCACCGATAACCTCGACGTGCGCGTGGCCGGCGATTTTGCCCGCCGCGACGGCTACACCAAGGACATCTCGACCGGACAGGATCTCGACAACGAGGACATCGACGCGTTCCGCATCGGCGCGACGTGGCGGCCGTTTGCCGGCTTCGAGAACTACGCCGTGTTCGACTATCTGGCGGACCACAATCACGGCACCGGCGCAAAACTGACCGGCGTCAACACCGCGACGATCGACAACCTCGCCACCCAGCAGCTGCAGCCGCTGCTCCAGCCGATGGGACTGACGTTCTGCCCGTCGCCCGCGCAATACGGATTCTACCCGCCGGTCCTGGGTCAGACCTGCGGCGCGCTGGCCGGATTCGAGCAGGCCATGCTGGGCGCGCTGGCCCAGCAACAGGCGCTCGGGCCGCGCAAGACCACCTCCAGCATTCCGCTCGGCTTCAAGCGCGATTCCTGGGGTGCGACGGATATCGCGTCGTGGGACGTGGCGCAGCATCTGCGCCTGCGCAACATCTTCGCCTATCGCAGCGACAAGGAGCAGCCGGCGTTCGATTATGACGGCTCCGACCTGCCGCTGCTCGACATTCCCAATTCGCGCACCTGGGAATCGAATTCGTTTCAGGTGACGGACGAATTCCAGGTTCTCGGCGAGACCGCGGACAACAGCCTGAACTGGATTTTGGGCTTCTATCACGAGCTCAACCATCCGGCGGGGTATTCGGAAGTCGAGCGCGAGAGCTTCGGCGGCGCGCAATTCGGCTCGCCCAATCCGCTGGCCGGTTTCGGCACGACGGAAATCGACTCGCTCACCAATGGCGGCACGTCGAATGCCGTCTATGGCAGCGCGACCTATGACGCCTCGTCCTGGGCGCAAGGCCTGAGCTTCACCGCCGGCGGCCGCTACACCTGGGACCACAAGGTCGCCACCGACAAGACCTGCATCCTGTCGGCGTCCAATCCGGGACTCACCGCCTGTCCGTTCCCGCTCACCGCCGCCTTCGCCTTGCCGACCGAGAAGGCAAGCTTCCGCGCGCCGAGCTGGACGCTGTCGGCGCAGGATCAGGTGACGGACGACACGATGGTCTATGCCACCTACCGGCGCGGCTATAAGAGCGGCGGCTTCAACAGCGGCGCGGTCGCGGCCACCGATTACGAAGAGTTCAAGCCGGAATATCTCACCGACGTCGAGCTCGGCACCAAGAACAACTGGACGATCCTGGGCGTCCCCGGCCGCACCAATTTCGACGTCTATTACGGCTGGTATTCCGACGTCCAGAAGAACGACGAAATCCCAATCGTGGTGGAGGCGCTTCCACCGGCGCCGACGGTCATTGAGCCGGCGGCGCTCACCTTCAACGCCGCGCGCGCCACCATCAAGGGCGCGGAATTCGAATCGACCTTCATTCCCGACGAGAACTTCCAGGTCGACGTGTTCTATTCCTACACGGACGCCACCTATCAGAAGTTCGTGCTGCCGCAGGAAGTGGTGATCGATCCGTTCGGCAATCAGAGCTCCGTGGGCGCGACCAACCATTCGGGCAATCCGTTCGGCTACACGCCGAAGAACAAGTTCGGCATCACGCCGCGCTTCCACATCCCGATCGATTCGTCGCTGGGCTCGCCCTATCTGAGCGCGACCTGGTACTGGCAGAGCCGGGAATGGTTCACCGATCTGAGCGACATCGAGACGACCTGCGGCGCCTTCGTGCAGCCGGCGGTATTGGGCGCGCCCTATACCTGCCTCGCGCCCGCCGGCCAGCGTCCCGAGCAACGCAGCTACAGCCTGGTCAATCTGCGGGTCGACTGGGACAGCTTCCTGGGCAAGCCGTTCGACCTGTCGGTCTTCGTCGACAACGTGACCAATCAGACCTACGCGCAAGGCGCCAACGCGCTGCTGCATCTGACGGGCACGTCGGCCTCGATCTACGGGCCGCCCAGGATGTTCGGCGTCGAACTGCGCTGGCGCTTCGGCGCCGACGGCCAGGGAGGCTAACGACAGGCGGCTAAGGACAGCGCGGCTAATCGGGCTTCTTGTCGTCGTCCTTCTTGTCGTCTTTCTTGGAGTCGCC
Organism: Rhizomicrobium sp.; assembly: GCA_035601715.1. GTDB lineage: Bacteria > Pseudomonadota > Alphaproteobacteria > Micropepsales > Micropepsaceae > Rhizomicrobium. Next base: position 11,027 of record DATNNS010000283.1, on the reverse strand, counting down.
GCCGGTGGCCACATCGGCGGCGGCGCCCACGACATCGGACGTCACATCGACCGCCGTGCCGACCACGGTGCCGGCGACGCCGACCACCGTGCCCGCCGCGCTGGCAACCGCGCAGCCCGACAATGACAGGCCCAAAAGGCCGATGACGATGGCGGTCTGAATTCCACGCATGGCGATTTCCTTCCGCATTGCGCGGAGCTTAGCGGTAAAGCCGTTGAGAAGATATTGATCGGCGGCAAATGGCGCTAGGCTGGCGTCCAGCCAGGGGGCGACCATCATGACTTTCAGCAATCCTATCGCCATTCAGATCGCGGGCCTGAGCACCGAGCTGACCATGCTCGCCGTCGCCATCGTGCTCGGGATGTTCCAGCTTCTGATCGCCGCGCGCACGGGCAACAGCCAGCGCGGCCTCAAATGGAATGTCGGGCCGCGCGACGCGCCGGCGCCGCCCGTGAGCAAGGTCGCCGGCCGGCTCGAGCGCGCGTTCCGCAATTTCCTCGAGACGTTCCCGTTCTTCGCCGCCGCGGTCCTGATCGCCGCCGCCGCCGGACGGCACAACTGGGCGACGGTGTGGGGCGCGGAGATCTATGTCGCGGCACGGATCGTCTATCTGCCGCTTTATGGGTTCGGCGTGCCGGGGTTGCGCACGCTGGTATGGATCGTCGCCACGCTCGCCATTCTGCTGATCACAGCCGCGCTGTTCTGGCCGAATATCTAGGCCGTGAACTCGCCCGCGACGGCGGCGAATTGCAGCACGGCGGCGGCGAGCACGAAGCAGTGCCAGATCGCCTTGTGGAACGGGATGCGCTCGGTCAGGTAGAACGCGACGCCCGCGCAATAGACGAGACCGCCGCCGATCAGCAGCCAGAAATCGGCCGTCGCGACATGGGCCGCGAGCGGCTTGATGACGGCGACGATGATCCAGCCCATCGCGATATAGAACACCACGCTGGTGCGCTCGAAGCGGCGCGGATAGATCATCTTGAGGATCACGCCCACCGTGGCGCACAGCCAGATCGCGGCCAGGATCATGTCGCCCGCCGGCTGGCCCAGCCGGTTGGCGGCGAACGGCGTATAGGTCGCCGCGATCATGATGAAGATGGCCGCGTGGTCGAAGCGGCGCAGGATCTCGCGCGCGCGGCCCTGCGGCGCGAGATTGTAGGCGGCCGACGCGCTCAGCATCGCGAACAGCCCGGCGCAATAGATCGAGACGCTGACCACCGCGGACAGCCCCGTGACATGGAACAGCAGCCACAGCCCGGCATTGATCGCGAACAGCACGCCGGCCACATGGATGATGGCGTCGGCATTGTGCTCCAGGCGCGAATAGATGCGTTCGGCTTTCTCGGTGATGGTCATGCGGCCACCATACGGCTTTCGCGCGAAAATTGCGTGAACGCGAATTGCCGCAAGGCGCTGCTGCGGACGGATGCCGCGCATGCACGCAGGATTTGCGTGGGTTGCATGGCCCCCGACATCCGCGATGACCCAGTGTCGCGCGGAAAAGAGCGGTTTTCGCGCGACTGGCAATGCGCGCGAGGGCCGCCTAAATGAAATCCGCACAGCCGGGGAGCGGGACATGAAGCTGGCCATCATGGGACTGATCGGCGCCGTCAGTTGGGGCGCGAGCGCCGTGGCATGGGGCGCCAGCGCCGTCGCGGCCGACGCGCCGGTGCAGGTGATGATCGTGGGCGGCTTTCACATGAGCAATCCCGGACGCGACATGCACAATCTCAAGGTCGATGACGTGCTGGCGCCCAGGCGGCAGGCCGAGATCGCCGCGGTGAACGAAGGGCTCCTGCGCTTTCATCCCACGATGGTCGACGTCGAGTGGTCGGACGCCGACGCCGCGCCGCGTTACGACTCCTATGTCAAAGGCACGCTTGCGCCGTCGCGCAACGAAGTGGTGCAGCTCGGCTTCCGGCTGGCGAAGGCCGCGGGCCTGGCGACCGTCCACGGCGTCGATGTCGAGGGCGACTTTCCTTATGACGCGGTGGATGCCTATGCCAAGGCGCATGGCGAGTCGGCCCTGCTCGACGCCCAGAACGCGCAAGTGCAGGCGATGGTCGACAGGCAGGGCGACATCCTGGACAAGCAGGGCGTCGCCGCCACCTTGCGCTTCCTCAACGATCCGGACCGCATCAGGGACGACAACGCGTTCTACCGCACCACGCTCAAGATCGGCGGCGGCGCAGACCAGCCCGGCGCCGAACTTCTCACGGCCTGGTACCGGCGCAATTTTCTGATCTGCGCCAACATCGTCCAGCTCGCCCATCCCGGCGACCACGTGGTGGTGTTCTACGGCTCGGGCCACGCGTTCCTGCTGCGCCAATGCATCGCCGAAACGCCGGGCTTCGAACTCGCCGAGCCGAACGACTATCTGCCGAAATAAGCGGGCGCGCCGCGGACGAAAGGCTGTATTCTCGCCCCGCCATGACCAAGCCTTCCATCGAGTCGCTGTTCGCAACCCGGCTCTATCGCGCCGCGCTTTCGCGCGCGCTCAACGCGGAGCTCGAGAAGACCTGTCTCGTCATCGCGCGCGAGGATCGCGCGGGACAGAGATGGGCGAAGGCGCACGGCTATGGGGGCTATACCTCCTATGCCTCGCTCGACGATCTGGTCACCCGCGCGCCGGTGTTCGCCGAACTGGGCAGGCAGCTCGACCTCCATGCGCGCGGCTTCGCGCGCACGCTCGAATTCGAAATGAACGGGCGCCGGCTGGTGCGCGATTCGCTGTGGATCAATGTGATGGACCAGGGCGGCGCGCACGGTGCGCATATTCATCCCCACTCGATCATCAGCGGCACCTATTATGTGACCATTCCAAGCGGCGCGTCCGCCATCCGTTTCGAGGATCCGCGCCTCGCCATGATGATGGCCGCGCCCGCCAAGCGCGCGAGGGCCGGCCGCGCCAACCAGACCTTCGTCACCGTGGCGCCCAAGCCCGGCACGCTCCTGCTATGGGAAAGCTTCCTGCGCCATGACGTCCCGCCCAACGGCGCGCGGGGCAAGCGCATCAGCGTCAGTTTCAATTATGCCGCGGCGTGATAGTTTCGGCCCGGGCCGCCGGGGAGATTCGCGCCATGGAAGACGAGGACGACCTGCCGCCCACCGGCGGCGAACCCGAAGAGCCTACCGCGGCCGATTCGGTCGGCCAGCTTTTCGGCGCGACGCTGTGGATCATCCTATTTATCGTGGTCGCGGGCGCGATCGGCTATGCGGTCATGCGGTGGATGTGACGCGCACACAATCGAGGAGGACGCCATGAGCGCCGGTCTTTTCGGCACCGTCGAAATGCAGATGCTGTTCTGCGCGATCGTACTGGGCATCGTGCAGCTTCTGCTCGCGACGCTGGCCAGCGTCAGCGGGCGCGGCATGCCCTGGGGCATCGGGCCGCGCGACGAAGGCTGGCCGCCGCTCGGCAAATACGCCGCGCGGCTCGAGCGCGCCTGGAAGAATTTCATCGAGACCTTCCCGCTGTTCGCCGCCGCCGTGCTGCTGGCCCACGCGCTCGACAAGCACACGTCCAGTTCTGCGCTCGGCGCGCAAATCTATTTCTGGGCGCGCGTCCTCTATGTGCCGGCCTATGTGATCGCCATTCCGTTCACGCGCACGCTGATCTGGACGGCATCGCTCGTCGGCATCGCGATGGTGCTGCGCGCGGTGTGGCCGGGATGGTGAGGACCATGCGCGGATTTCTCATCGCGGCGTTCGCGCTGCTGCTGACGGGGGCATCGGCCGCAGCCGACCCCGCCGCCAAAATCGAAACCTCGCTCGGCACGATCACCATCGCGCTCGATGCCGCGCGCGCGCCCGCGAGCGTCGCCAACTTCATCGCCTATGCGCGCGCGGGCCATTTCGACGGCACCGTGATCTATCGCGTGGTGCCGGACTTCGTGATCCAGGCCGGCAGCTACGAGGTCGACGGCACCGCGCGGCCCACCCGCGCGCCCATCGCACTCGAAAGCGCCAACGGCCTCAAGAACCTGCGCGGCACTTTGTCGATGGCGCGCAACGACGACCCAGCGAGCGCGACCGCGGAGTTCTTCATCAACCTGTCCGACAATCCTCCGCTCGACCCCACGCCCGGCGCCGCACCCAACACCACCGGCTACGCCGTGTTCGCGAAGGTGGTGGACGGCATGGACGTGGTCGACAGGATCGCCGCCAGCGTGCTCCACGGCGGCAAAGGACCGTTTCCGGACGCCGCGCCGGCGTTTCCCGTGACCATTCAGAAGGTGACGATTATCGCGGCGGCGCCGTAATCCGAACGCTAACTCATCCGTCCCGGATGACGTTTCACGAACGTCTCCAGCTTCTGCGGCAGCTGGGAGATGTTGTATTCGCGGTCCCAGGCGAGGTTGGCCTCGGCGAGAATCTTCTCGCGGACTTCGGGCGGCAGCGTGGCCCAGCTCGCGAGCACGCCGCTGCCGAGGCGGCGGATCAGGCATTCGTCTTCGCTGGGATATTTGAAGACGCGCTTCTCGGCTTGGCGGACGCTCATCTGTGACCTATTTCTGCCGCTTCTTGCGGGCGGCGTAGCGCGCGTCGCGCGCGGCTTTGCGTTCGATTTCCAAGGCCGCCTGGCGCGCGGCGGCTTCGGCCTTCTCGGCGGCGCGGGTGACGGCGGCCTGCTTCTCGGCTTCGACGCGGGCGATTTCGGCGGCGGCGCGCTCCTTGGCGAGGCGCTCGGCATCGGCGAGCTTGGCGGCCTTGCGCTCGGCCTGGCGCTTGTCGCGCTCGGCCGCGAGCGCGGCGCGCGCGGCAAGCCGCTCGGGCAGGCCGGCCTGGTTCTCAAGCGCTTTCTGGCGCGCCTTTTCCAGCTGCGCCTGCTTGGCCTCGGCCGCGGCCTTGAGACGGTCGGAGAAACTCAATTCCTTGAAGCCACGCATTCTGCGGTCATTCCATTATCAGCGCCCGCTCGCGCGGGACGGGGTGTGCGAACCTTGCGGACTAGTTGTCCAGGAAGCTGCGCAGCTTGCGCGAGCGGCTGGGATGCTTGAGCTTGCGCAAGGCCTTGGCCTCGATCTGGCGGATACGCTCGCGCGTCACGCTGAACTGCTGGCCCACTTCCTCCAGCGTGTGATCGGTGTTCATGCCGATGCCGAAGCGCATGCGCAGCACGCGCTCCTCGCGCGGCGTGAGCGTGGCGAGCACGCGCGTGGTGGTCTCGCGCAAGTTCGCCTGGATGGCGGCGTCGATCGGCAGCACCACGTTGGGGTCCTGGATGAAGTCGCCCAGATGGCTGTCTTCCTCGTCGCCGATGGGCGTCTCCAAGGAGATCGGCTCCTTGGCGATCTTGAGCACCTTGCGCACTTTTTCGAGCGGCATGGCGAGGCGCTCGGCGAGCTCTTCCGGCGTCGGCTCGCGGCCGATCTCGTGCAGCATCTGGCGCGAGGTGCGCACCAGCTTGTTGATCGTCTCGATCATGTGCACCGGGATACGGATGGTGCGCGCCTGGTCGGCGATCGAGCGGGTGATCGCCTGGCGGATCCACCACGTCGCATAGGTCGAGAATTTATAGCCGCGGCGGTATTCGAATTTATCGACCGCCTTCATCAGGCCGATATTGCCTTCCTGGATCAGGTCGAGGAACTGCAGGCCGCGATTGGTGTATTTCTTGGCGATGGAGATGACGAGGCGCAAATTGGCCTCGATCATTTCCTTCTTGGCGACCCCGGATTCGCGCTCGCCCTTCTGCACCGTCTGCACGATGCGGCGGTATTCGACGATCGAGGTGCGCATCTCCTGCGCCAGCGACTGGATTTCGTCGCGATGGGCTTTGACCTTGTCGCGCTCGTCGGCGACGAAATCCTTCCAGCCCGAGCGCGTCAGCCGTCCGACGCGCCGCGCCCAGTTGGGATCGAGCTCGTTGCCGAAATGCTCCTTGAGGAAATCCGCGCGGTCGACGCCATGGGCTTCGGCCAGGCGCAGCAGCCGGCCTTCGAGCGAAACCAGCCGGCGGTTGATGCCGTACATCTGGTCGACCAGCGCTTCGATGCGGTTGTTGTTGAGCTTGAGGCTCTTGACGAGATCCATGGTCTCGTTGCGCAGCTTCTTGAAGCGGCGCTCCTGGCTCGTCGACAATTCGTCGGCGCCCAGCGCCGCTTCGACGCTGGCGTCCTGCAGGCGGCCGAGCTTTTTATAAAGCGACGCGATCTGGTCGAGGGTTTCGAGAACCTGCGGCTTCAGCGCCGCTTCCATCGCCGAGAGCGGCAGGTTGCCTTCGTCGTCTTCCTCGTCGGCGGCGGCGTCGGCGGTGGCGGCGGCTTCCGCCGGATCGACCGGCTCGCCATCGGCGCGCGGCGCGGGCGGCGCCGGACGCGGCGGCGGTTCGGGGCGCTTGAATTGCTGCGGCGGCGGCGCGGCCTGGCCGTTGACCGGCGCGGCGGTGCCGTTGATCGCGGCCATCACCGAAGCCGGCGGATTGAGCGGCTTGCCGTCCGGACCGACCGGCGGCGGCACGTTGGGCTGGCCGTCCGGACCCGCGCCATACATCGCTTCGAGGTCGATGATGTCGCGAAGGAGAACCTTGCCGTCGTTCAACTCGTCGCGCCACACGGTGAGCGCTTCGAACGTCAGCGGGCTTTCGCACAGCGCGCCGATCATCAATTCGCGGCCGGCCTCGATGCGCTTGGCGATGGCGATTTCGCCTTCGCGGCTCAGCAGTTCAACCGAACCCATCTCGCGCAGATACATGCGCACCGGATCGTCGGTGCGGTCGTAGCTTTCGGCCTTCTCGGAATCGACGGTGGCGACGGCCTTGCCGGTCGTCGTGGCGGGCACCGCGCCTTCGCCGTCGGCGCCTTCTTCCTGCTCTTCGCTCTCGATGACGTTGATGCCCATCTCGTTGAGCATCGACATGGTGTCCTCGATCTGCTCGGAGGACACTTTCTCGGACGGCAAAACCTTGTTCAGCTCGTCATAGGTGACATAGCCGCGCTGCTTGGCGCGGGTGATCATTTTCCGCACGCCCACATCGGACATATCCAGCAGCGGGCTGTCGGCGTCGCCGGGCGGCGGTTCGCCCTCGCCGGGCTTCATGCCCGCCTTGGCGACGATCTTGCCGTTGAGCTTGATGGCCTCGGGCTGGCCCGGCTTCTTGAGCGGCAGGACGGCCGGCTTGAGCGGTGCCTTGCCCTTGGCGGGGGCGGCGGCCTGGACGGGCTTCACTGGCAGCTTGGTCGGCTTGGCGGGCTTGAGCGGCTCAGGCTTCTTGGGCGCGGATTTGCGCACCGCCGCCACCTTGGCGCTGGCGGCCTTGGCCGGGGGCTTGCGCACTGGCTTGGCGGGAACTTTGGCTTTGGTCTTCAGGGCGGTCTTGCTGGGCACGCGCGTCACATCATCGGTTCGAATGGGCCGGATCGCCGGCAGGGCTCTCATATATAGGCGGAGAGGAGACGTTCAGCCTTCGTTCGGCTGGACGCGGGTCGCCAAGGCGTCGCGCCAGCTTTCTTCGGTCGCCTCGGTCTTGAAACGCTCCATCGCCCGCAATCTTTCCGGAGCAAGCTCGGCGATCTCCCGCAATTGATGGGCGGCGCTGAGCCAGCGGGCTTCGACATCCTCCTCGGCGCTAGCGTCCGCCTCGGCGATGTCGCCGTTCGCCTGCGACCGCGCTTTCAGGCGCTGCACAAGCTCGGCCATGCCAGTACGGACCAGATGGGCCTCCAACCCCTGATTTTCAAGCCGGAAGCCGGAGGCGGCGAGGTTTAGGAGTTCGTGCCGGAACCTGTCAAGCGAGGCGTCGGAGAGCGGAAGCTCGGCCAACAGCTCGCCCTGATGGGCTGCGATTTCGGGGTGCTGGAACAGGATCGCGGCCAGCTCGAGTTCCTTGACGCGCCGCGCACCGGTGCGGCCGGAGCGGGCGAGCAGGCTGTTCTTCACATCCGACGAAACGGCCTCGATGGGAGCGCGCGGGGCGTAGTCGGTGCGGGCGCCGCGGCGCGGCTCGAAACGGTCCGGCCGGCGCTCCGGCTTATAGGGCGCGCGACGCTTGAACGCTTCGAACACCAGCTGCTCGAAATCGCGCCGGTAGTAGTCGGCGATCTTGGTGTCGCGGATCTGGGAAACGATTTCCGACAGCGCGCGCTCGAGGCCGGCGCGGCGCTCGGGCGTGGAGAAATCCTTGCCCTCGGTCTCGGTGCGCCACAGCACGCGGCCGAGCGGTTCGGCGGCGTCCAGAATCTTCTTCATCGCGCCAGCGCCTTCGCGGCGAACCAGGCTGTCGGGATCCTCCCCGGCGGGCAGGAATGCAAAGCGCAGCGAGAAGCCGGGGTTCAAAAGCGGCAGGGAAAGCCGGGCTGCGCGCTGCGCAGCCCTGAGGCCGGCTTCGTCGCCGTCGAAGGCGAGGATCGGTTCGGGCGCGGTGCGCCACAACAGCGCAAGCTGGTCTTCGGTGAGCGCGGTGCCGAGCGGCGCGACAGCCTGTTCGAAACCGGCGCGCACCAGCGCGATCACGTCCATATAGCCTTCGGCCAGCACGATCGTGCCGGCCTTGAGCGCGGCCGGACGCGCGGCGAAGAAATTGTAGAGCTGGCGGCCCTTGGAGAACAGCGTGGTGTCGCCGGTGTTGATGTATTTGGGCTTGGCATCGGCATCGAGTCCGCGCCCGCCGAACGCAATCACGCGGCCGCGCGGATCGGTGATGGGAAACATCAGGCGGTTGAAGAAGAAATCGCGCGCGGGCCGCTCGCCATCCGCGGCGCGCGCCAGACCGGCCGCCACGATATCGTCGAGCGGGATGTTCTTAGCCTTGAGATGCTCGATCAGCGTGTTGTTGCCCGACGGCGCATAGCCCAGGCGGAATTTTTTGGCGACCGCGTCGTTCAAGCCGCGCGAGGCGAGATAATCGCGCGCCTCCGCGCCGCCACGCGCGCGCAACTGCTCTTCGAAGAACGCACACGCCGCCTCGACGACGTCGTAGAGCGATTTCTTCTTCTCTTCGCGCGCTTCGTCGTCCGGCGTCCATTTGGGAAGCTCGACGCCCGCCTCGCCGGCCAGCCGCTCGACCGATTCGGGGAAGGTGAGACCTTCCGTCTCCATCAGCCATTTGAACGCGTCGCCGCCGGCGCCGCAGCCGAAGCATTTGTAGGTGCGCCGCTCGTTCTCGACCTTGAAGCTGGGCGACTTCTCCTTGTGGAACGGACAGCACCCCCACATCACGCGCCCCTTGCGGGTCAGCTTGACCCTGCGTCCCACCATCTGGACGAGGTCCGTCCGGCGGAGAATCTCCTCAAGCAGGTTGGGGCCGTAGCGCATGGGCGTAATGTAGGGCGTCCGGGGGGCGTTGTGCGCCCTTTGTTTCGTGATTCCTGTGCATACACCTCCCCTTTGGGAGAGGGAACTACAGCGTTTTCTGGAAATGGAAGCTCGTGATCGCGAGCTTGAGGCGGTGGTAGAAGCGGTGCGCGCCCAACCGATGCGTGCCGGAATCGAGGTGGAACTGGACGCAGCCTTCGGCCTTCGCCAGCTCCTCCATCCACCGCATCAAGCCTTCCGCGAAGCCTTGGCCGCGATGGCTTTCCAGGCAGATCAGGTCGTCGACATAAAGCGCCTTGCCCCAGGCCAGCCATTCTGAGACCCGAAACCCCGCCGCGGCGACGGGTTCGCCGCCATCTTCCACATAAATCAGCCGCCAGCCCGACCCGGCCTGCTGGCGGCGGACGCGGGCGAGGAACTCGTCGGCGCTTTTCAGATGGGTGCGCAGTTCCTTCATCACGGGAAAGCAGCGGCGGATATCGGCGTCGGTGGTCGCCGTCTTGATGTCGAAGTTTTTCATTTCAACCCCTTTTTGTCATCCCCGGCGAGCGCGCCTTCGCGCGAGGGAAGGGGACCCAGGTGGCGATAGCAAATGCGGTATCGCACGATGCGCACGAATCCTGGCGAAACTTTGAAACCACGCTACCGTCGCGACCTGGGTCCCCTTCCCCTCGCTACGCTCGGCCGGGGATGACAGCTATTTTTGCAACAGCAATTCCTTCGTGGTGGCGCTCGCCTTGGCGAAGTCCATCTGGCCGGCATAGCGCTCCTTGAGCGCGGCCATCACCTTGCCCATGTCCTTGATCGACGCCGCGCCGACCTCGGCGATGACGCCCTGCACGGCGCTGCGGGATTCCTCGGGGCTCATCTGCTTGGGCATGAAGCCGCGAATGACTTCGATCTCCTCGCGTTCGGATTTGGCCATCTCGGGGCGATTGCCGGTGTCGAAGGCCGCCGCGCTTTCCTCGCGCTGCTTGATCATCTTGGCGAGCAGGCCGAGCACGTCGTCGTCGGAAATGCCTTCGCGGCTGGTTTCGGTGCGCGCGGCGATGTCCTTGTCCTTGATCGCGGCCAGCACCATGCGCAGCGTCGAGAGGCGGCGGGCGTCCTTGGCCTTCATCGCCTCTTTCATCTGGTCGTTGAACTGCTCGCGCAGGCCCATGATTCTCTCCCAATGCCGGAAACATGCAGCTTAGGCCGAGTTCGGGCGCCGCCACAACGCGGGCCCACAACGCGGGTATTGTGCATAACAAATCGGCGCATTTGCGCTTGACCGCTGGCGGGCGCGTTCCTATTTTCCGCCAAATCCGAGGCCCTTCATGACCGACACCGTTCTCGCGCCCGCCGCCCGCCCGGCGGCGAAGCATTCGAGCGCGCGGCTGGCGCTGGCGGACGGCACGATCTTCGAAGGAACCGGCTTTGGCGCCGCGGGACAAGCGGTGGGCGAGGTCTGCTTCAACACCGCGATGACGGGCTATCAGGAAATCCTCACCGATCCTTCCTATGCCGGCCAGATCGTCGCTTTCACCTTTCCCCATATCGGCATCGTCGGGGCCAACAGCGAGGACATCGAATCGCTGACCCCCGTGGTGCGGGGGCTGGTGGTGCGGGCGGATGCCGAGCACCCCTCCAACTGGCGGGCGCTGTCGCAGCTCGACCGCTGGCTCAAGACGCACAACATTCCCGGCATCGCCGGCATCGACACCCGCGCACTGACCAACCGCATCCGCGAAAAAGGCATGCCGCATGGTGTCGTCGCGCATGCGCCG
>DATNNS010000282.1:0-4414 GCA_035601715.1 Rhizomicrobium sp. | reverse complement strand
CCCGCGATATCGTCGGCGAGCTGGCGACGGCGGTGCGGGCGCGCGGGCTCAAATTCGGCGTCTATTATTCCGGCGGCATCGACTGGACGTTCAACCGCGAGCCGCTGCGCACGCTCGCCGATTTCATGGGCTCGGTACCCGGCGGCGACTATCCCGCCTATGCCGAGGCGCAGATCCGCGAGCTGATCGCGCGCTACCGGCCCGCGATCCTGTGGAACGACATTTCCTGGCCCGCGGCGCTGGAGCCGGAACTGGAGCTATTCGCCGACTTTTACAATGCGATTCCCGAAGGCGTCGTGAACGACCGCTGGCTGGCGATGACGCCGCAGCGCGAAGCCTTGCGTACGCCCGAGGCGCGGCGCGGGCTCGATGCCTATCTCAAGGAGCGCATGGCGACTGCGCCGAGCAAAGGCATCATTCCGGAGCTGCCGCCGCATTGCGATTTCCGCACGCCGGAATACGCCGCCTTCGACGGCATCCAGGCAAAAAAATGGGAAGCGACGCGGGGCATGAGCCATTCCTTCGGCTTCAATCGGCGCGATACGGACGCGGATTACGAGACCGTGACGTCGCTGGTGAATGGCTTCGTCGATGCCGTGTCGAAGAACGGCAACTTGCTGCTCAATGTCGGCCCGCGCGGCGACGATGCGCAGATACCGGCCGAGCAGATCGCGCGGCTCAAGGGCTTCGGCGCCTGGCTCGGCGCGAATGGTGAAGCGATTTACGGCACGCGGCCATGGAGCCGCGCGGAGGGAAAGACGCGCGATGGCGGCAACATTCGCTTCACCGCGAAAGGCCCGACGCTTTTTGCGCACCTTCTGGATACGCCGGCCGGAACCGAGATCATTGTCGAAGGCGCGGACATGCCCGCCGCGTCCCGCGCCGTGCATCTCGCAACAGGCGACGCCGTCGCCTGCGAGAAAACCGATTCCGGTTTGCGGCTCACGCTGCTGCGACCGCTCGCCACGGCGCCGGCGCATGCGTTTGCGCTCAATCCCTGACTCGCGATTTCCATTCAGGAATTTCGTTGCGTTCCTCACCTGCAAGTTGCAAGTATATGTTCCTAGTTTTCATTGACAGCGCAACGCTCCTGGACCACACTTCGCGCACTCTCCCCTTTTGTATCCAGACCGGCGGCGGCCCTTGTCAGCCTTCGCGCGCGAAGCGCCGCGACGGCTGACCGCGCCGTAGGCGAAGGCGGGCTGTTTGCGCGAGCTACGGCTTGACGAGCGGGCTGGGCTTGCCGTTCGGGCCGCCGTCGCCTTTGATCCATGCAACGCCATCGCCAGGACACCTCATGCTCAAGAAACTTCTGATCGCCAATCGCGGCGAGATCGCCATCCGTATCGCCCGAACGGCGGCGGAGATGGGCATCGCCACGGTTGTGGTGTTTTCGCAGGACGACGCGCTGTCGCTGCACACGCGCAAGGCCGACGAAGCGCGCGGGCTCAAGGGCAAGGGCGCGGCCGCTTATCTCGACGGCGCCGAGATCCTGCGCGTGGCGCGCGAGGCGGGCTGCGATGCGGTGCATCCGGGCTACGGCTTCCTCAGCGAGAACGCCGATTTCGCGGCGGCCTGCGCGAAGGCCGGGCTTGTCTTCGTCGGCCCCTCGCCCGCGGCACTCGCGCTGTTCGGCGACAAGGCCAAGGCCCGCGCGCTGGCGCAGAAAACGAACGTTCCGGTGCTGCCGGGCACCAAGGGCGCGGCCAGCCTCGACGAGGCCCGGAAATTCCTCGCCGCCCACGGCGCCATCATGTTGAAAGCCATCGCCGGCGGCGGCGGGCGCGGCATGCGCGCGGTGCGCGAAGCCGGCGAGCTCGAACAGGCCTATGAACGCTGCCAATCGGAAGCCAGGGCCGCGTTCGGAAACGGCGACGTCTACGCCGAAGAGTACCTGCCGCGTGCGCGTCATCTCGAAGTGCAGATCGTGGGCGACGGCACGGCCGTGTCGCATTTGTGGGACCGCGAATGTTCGTATCAACGCCGCCGCCAGAAGATCATCGAGATCGCGCCGGCGGCCGATGTGCCGCAGCACATCCGCAAGCAGCTGTTCGAGGCCGCGGTCGCCCTCGGACAGGCCGCGAAATACGCCAACCTCGGCACCATCGAATTCCTGGTGAGCGGCGACCGCTTCGTGTTCATCGAGGCGAATGCGCGGCTGCAGGTCGAGCACACGGTGACGGAGGAGATCACCGGCCTCGATCTGGTGCGCATCCAGCTCGAGATCGCGGGTGGCCGCTCGCTCGCCGCGCTGCATCGGACGCAGAAGGATATCCCCGCGCCGCGCGGCACGGCGCTGCAGGCGCGCATCAACATGGAAACCATGACGGCGGACGGCACCGCCAAGCCCGCGGGCGGAACGCTGACCGTCTACGATCCGCCTTCGGGCCGCGGCATCCGCGTCGACGGCTTCGGCTATGCGGGCTACCAGACCAACGCGCGCTTCGATTCGCTGCTCGCCAAGCTGATCGTGCATGCCGGCAGTCTGGCCGACGCCAAGAGCAAGGCCTATCGCGCGCTGTGCGAATTCAAGATCGCGGGCGTGGCGACGAATATTGCGTTCCTGCAGAATATCCTGCTGCATCCCGCGGCCGGCGAGCCGCCGCATACCAGCTTCATCGAGGAGAACCTCGATGCGCTGTTGCGCGGCGCCGAGCACCAGCGGCTCTATGTCGAGCCGGCGCGGCGCCAGGCCGGCGCGCGCGTGGACACCGTCGACCCCCTCGCGGTGCTGCATCACGGCAAGGCGGTGGCGGAAAGCGAGGCGGCCGCGGAAGAAATTGCCGCGCCGGAAGGCACCGCCGCCCTGCGCGCGCCGCTACAGGGAACGATCGTGAGCCTCGCCGTCAAGCCAGGCGACACGGTGCGGCCCGGCGCGCCGGTGCTGATCATGGAAGCGATGAAGATGGAGCATGTGATCGAAGCCGGCGTCAGCGGCGTGCTGCGCGATTTCGCGGTCGCGCCCGGCGACACGGTGTTCGAGGGCGCGGCGCTCGCCTTCATCGAAGAGGGCGACGTGGCCCACGGCGTGGCAACCACGCAGCAGGCTGCCGATCCCGATGCGATCCGCCCCGATCTCGCCGAACTCTATCGCCGCCGCCGGTTTCTGACCGACGCGGCGCGGCCCGAAGCCGTCGCGCGCCGGCGCAAGACCGGGCAGCGCACGGTGCGGGAGAATATCGAAGACCTCTGCGATCCGGACTCGTTCACCGAATATGCCTCGCTCGTCGTCGCCGGGCGCCTAAGGCGCAACAAGATGGACGAGCTGATCGAGCGTACGCCGGGCGACGGCCTCGTCATGGGCCTCGGGCGCGTCAACGGCGATGTGTTCGGCGACGAGCAGTCGCGCATCGTCGCGATGTCCTACGACTACACGGTGCTGGCGGGCACGCAGGGCCTGCGCAACCATCAGAAGAAGGACCGCATGATGCAGATCGCCGAGAAATGGCGGCTGCCCATCGTGTTCTTCACCGAAGGCGGCGGCGGCAGGCCCGGCGACACCGACGCAGTGAGCGCCGGCGGCCTCAACGTGCCGACCTTCCAGATGTTCGCGAAGCTTTCGGGCCTGGTGCCGCTGGTCGGACTCAATTCGGGCTATTGCTTCGCCGGCAATGCCGCGCTGCTCGGCTGCTGCGACGTGATCATCGCGACGAAGAACTCGTCCATCGGCATGGGCGGGCCGGCGATGATCGAAGGCGGTGGGCTCGGCGTGTTCGCGCCGGGCGAAGTCGGCCCGGTGTCGGTGCAGGCGCCAAACGGCGTGATCGACGTGGTGGTGGAGGATGAGGAAGAAGGCGTTGCCGTCGCGAAGAAATATCTTTCTTACTTCCAGGGTGCGCTCCCCAAATGGGACTGCGCCGACCAGCGGCTGCTGCGCGGCGTCATCCCGGAGAACCGGCTGCGGGTTTATGACATCCGCGCGGTGATCGAGATGCTGGCCGACAGCGGCTCGGTGCTGGAGCTACGCAAGCAGTTCGGCGCCGGGATGGTGACGGCGTTGGCGCGCGTCGAAGGCCGGCCTATCGGCATCATCGCCAACAATCCCAAGCATCTGGGCGGCGCGATCGACCGCGACGGATCCGACAAGGCCGCGCGCTTCATGCAGCTTTGCGACGCCTACGACATCCCGCTCGTCATGCTGTGCGACACGCCGGGTAACATGGTGGGGCCGGAAGCGGAGAAGACGGGGCTGGTGCGCCACAACAGCCGGCTGTTCGTGATCGGCGCCAATGTGAGCGTGCCGGTGTTCACGGTGGTGCTGCGCAAGGGTTACGGCCTCGGCGCGCAGGGCATGGCGGGCGCGAGCTTCGTGGCGCCGTTCTTCACGGTGTCGTGGCCGACGGGCGAATTCGGCGGCATGGGATTGGAAGGCGCGGTGAAGCTCGGTTATCGGAACGAGCTCGCCGCGATCGTC
>DATNNS010000281.1:0-2606 GCA_035601715.1 Rhizomicrobium sp. | reverse complement strand
TCGAACGTCACGCGACCTCAAAATTGCCGGAGCGCAACGGCGAAGACGATCTTTCGCATATCGAAACCCTGGGATTTCGCGGCGAGGCGCTTCCTTCCATCGGCGCGGTGGCGCGGCTTGCCATCGCCAGCCGCACGGCCGCGAGCGCGGCGCATGAGATCCGCGTCGAAGGCGGACGCTTGGACGGTCCGTCGCCGGCCGCATTCCGCGCGCACGGGCAGCGCGGCACGCGCGTCGAAGTGCGCGAGCTGTTCTTCGCCACGCCCGCGCGGCTCAAATTCCTCAAATCGGCGCGCTCGGAAGAGATTGCCGTCGTCGATGTGGTCAAGCGCCTCGCCATGGCGCGGCCCGATGTCGCGTTCACGCTGACGCTCGACGGCCGCCGCACGCTCGATCTCGAGAGCGAGGGCGATCTGTTCGAAGGGCGGCTCAAGCGGCTGGCGAAAATCATGGGCCGCGAATTCGGCGACAATGCCGCGCCGGTGGATGTCAGCCGCGAGGGCGTGCGCGTGTCGGGCTTCGCGGGATTGCCGACCTACAATCGCGGCAATGCGATGATGCAGTTCCTGTTCGTCAATGGCCGCCCGGTTCGCGACAAGCTTCTGATCGGCGCGGTGCGCGGCGCCTATGCCGATTTCCTCGCCCGCGACCGCCATCCGGCGCTCGCGCTGTTCCTCGACTGCGATCCGGCCTTCGTTGACGTCAACGTGCATCCGGCCAAGACCGAAGTGCGCTTCCGCGATGCCGGTCTGGTGCGCGGGCTGATCGTCTCCTCGCTCAAATATACGCTCGCCGAGGCCGGCCATCGCGCCTCGACGACGGTCGCCGGCGCGGCGCTGTCGTCGTTCCGTCCGCAGGGAGCGCCGTCATACGGCACGTTCGAGACACCGTTCCGGCCCGGCATGGCCGACGCGGCGCGCGCCTACCATGCGCCTTTGCTCGCCGATGTCGCGGTGTCGATGCGCACCGAGGAGCTGCCGGCCGATCCGGCGCAGGCGGCATTGCCGCTGGGCGCGGCGCGGGCGCAGCTGCACGAGACCTATATCGTCGCGCAGACCGCCGACGGCATCGTCATCGTCGACCAGCATGCCGCGCATGAGCGCCTCGTCTATGAGCGCATGAAGCAGGCGATGGCCAATGGCGGCGTCGCGCGGCAGCCGCTGCTGATCCCCGAAATCGTCTCGCTCGACCCTTCCGACATCGCCCGGCTCGCCGACCGCTCGCACGAGCTCGCCGAGCTCGGCCTCGTCGTCGAGCCGTTCGGGCCCGACGCGCTGATGGTGCGCGAGACGCCCGCGATGCTGGGCCAGATGGATCTGCAGGCGCTGCTGCGCGATCTCGCCGATGACATCGCCGAGACCGGCGCGGCGCTGTCGCTGAAGGAGCGCCTGGAAGAGGTCGCCGGCACGCTCGCCTGCCACACCTCGGTGCGCGCCGGCCGCCGCCTCAACGCCCAGGAGATGAACGCATTGCTGCGCGAGATGGAAGCCACGCCGCACTCCGGCCAATGCAACCATGGGCGTCCGACTTACGTTGAATTGAAGCTTTCCGACATCGAGCGCCTGTTCGGCAGGAAATAATGACAAAAGAAACAGAGACGGACGAGGCGCCGCGCAGCCTTCTCGCGATCCTCGGACCCGGGCTCGTGACCGGCGCGGCGGATGACGATCCGAGCGGGATCGGGACCTACAGCCAAGTCGGCGCGCAGTTCGGCTATGCTGTCGGCTGGATGGTGATCCTGTGCTTTCCGCTGATGGCCGCCATCCAGGAGATCGCCGCGCGCATCGGCTGCGTCACCGGCAAGGGCATCGCGCAGAACGTCAAGCAGCATTATTCGCGCACGCTGCTGGCGGCCATCGTGCTGGTGCTGCTGGTCGCCAACGTGATCAATATCGGCGCCGATATCGCGGCGATGGGCGATTGCGCCACGCTGCTGCTGGGCGGGCCGATGCAGGTCTGGGTGGCGCTCGTGGCGTGCGTTTCGGTCAGCCTGGAAATCTGGCTGAGTTATGCGCGCTATGCCTCCGTCCTCAAATGGCTGACGCTGACCATGTTCGCCTATGTCGCCACCGCGCTGGTCGCCCACGTGCAGTGGGGCGCGGCGCTCACCGGCGCGGTGTGGCCGACGATGCAGTTCAACACCGCCGAGATCACCGCGCTGGTCGCCGTGCTCGGCACCACGATCAGCCCCTATCTCTTCTTCTGGCAGTCGGCGCAGGAAGTGGAAGAGCAGGCGCGGCGCCACACCAAGCCGCTGTTCGCCGCGCCGCGCAGGGCCGGGGCGGAGTTACGGCGCATCCGCATCGACACGCTGACCGGCATGGCGGTGTCGAACCTGATCGCCTGGTTCATCATCGTCTCGACGGCCGCGACGCTGCATCTGCACGGCATCAGCCATATCCAGACCAGCGCCCAGGCGGCGCAGGCGCTGGCGCCGATCGCGGGCAAGTTCGCCACCGTGATCTTCTCGCTCGGCATCATCGGCACGGGGCTGCTCGCGCTGCCGGTGCTGGCCGGCTCGTCGGCCTATGCGGTGTGCGAGACGTTCGGCTGGAACGAGGGGCTCGACCGCAAGCTGCGCAATGCGCGCGCGTTCTACGGCATCA
>DATNNS010000280.1:0-2818 GCA_035601715.1 Rhizomicrobium sp. | reverse complement strand
AGGCCGGTGTCCCGCGTCGAGGGCGTCGCCGTGGAGGACTCGGTGGTCGTGACCGAGTCGGCCTGGGCCACGGCTGGGCGGTCGATGGAGAAGTTCAGCGTCTCGTTTGTGGTACCGCCATGGCCGTCGTCCACCGCCACGGTGAACGTATCGATCGGGTGCGAGCCGGTCGGCGCGCCGTCGATCGCCGAGGTGTTGTCGGCAACGTAGCTGTAGGACCCGTCATTGCCGATGGTCAGGTGGCCATAAGTTCCGGCGTAGTTGGAAAGCGTGTCGTTGATGGCCGTGCCGTTGACCTGGAGGGCCTGCAGTGCATCGCCATCGCGGTCGCTGTCGCCGGCGAGCGCGCCCGTCCCCGCAGTCCCTCCCGTGCCCGTGTTCGTGCCGCCTTCGGCAACGCTCTCGTTCTGGGCGATAACGGTCGGCGCGCGGTCCAGGGTGAAGGTGAGCGTCTCGTTGGCCGTGCCGCCATGGCCGTCGCTCACCGTATAGGTAAAGCTGTCCGTCAGATGCGAGCCGGTCGCCGCACCGTCGATCGCCGACATGTTGCCGGCTGTGTAGCTGTAGGTGTCGTTGCTGTTGATCGTCAGCGTGCCGTAGGTTCCGGCCTTGGCCGTACCAACCGTGCCGCCGGAAATCGCTGTCACCGTCAAGGTGTCGCTGTCGGGGTCCGTGTCGCCCGCCCCAACCGTCCCCGTCGAGGCCCCCTCCACAACATCCACGCCATGCGTCGTCATCACCGGCGCGCGGTCGATGCTGAAGCTTAGGGTCTCGGTGGACGTGCCGCCATGGCCGTCGCTCACCGTATAGGTGAAGGTGTCGACAGGGTGGCTGCCGGTCGGCGCCGTGTCGATGGCCGAGGTGTCGCCAGCCGTGTAGCTGTAGGTGTCGTTGCTGTTGACCGTCAGCGTGCCATAGGTCCCGACCAGGGCCATCCCAACCGTACCACCCGAAAGCGCGGTCACCGTCAGACTGTCGCCGTCCGGATCCGTGTCCCCCGCGCCCACCGTGCCGGTCGACGCGTTCTCGAGCACGTTGACAGTATGCGTGGCCAGCACCGGTGCGCGGTCGATGGTGAAGTTCAGCGTCTCCGTCGTCGTGCCGCCCACGCCGTCGCTCACCGTATAGGTGAACGTGTCGACCGGATGGCTGCCCGTCGGCGCCGCGTTGATGGCTGAGTTGTTGCCGGCCGTATAGCTGTAGGTGTCGTTGCTGTTGACCGTCAGCGTGCCGTAGGTCCCGGCCTTGGCCGTTCCCACCGTGCCGCCCGTCACCGCCGTCACCATCAGGCTGTCGCCGTCCGGATCCGTATCCCCCGCGCCCACTGTTCCGGTCGAGGCGCCTTCGAGCACGAAGCCGCCAACATGCGTAGCCAGCGTCGGCGCGCGGTCGATGGTGAGCGTCGTGACGGCCTGGTTGGGATCGGACGCTGTTGGATCGGCCAGCGTGATGCCGTCGCTGATCGTCCAATCCAGCGTGCGCGTGGGATGGACAGTCGTGTCGGAGCCGCCGTCGGTGTAGGCGATCGTCGCCATGACGGTCTGATAGTCGGCGAACGTGTCATCGCCCGACAGCGTCAACGTGTGGGACGAGCTGTCGTAGCTGGCGGTGATGTTCGTGCCCGTGGTCGAAGCCGACAGGACGTCGCCGGCCTGCGCGTTGGTTATCGTGACCGTGACCTTCGCGAGTGCGGCGCCGTCCGGATCGGTAATGGTGGGCACGCTTGCAAGAAGGGTATGCGCGCTGCCGCCCTGGATCGCGTCGGTGCTGGTCGTGCTCAGGCTGTGCGTTCCGCCGGACAGCGTCGGCAGGGCGTCGAAGATCGAGCCGTAATTGCTGACTTCCGGATCGCTGCTGTTCACCGACGCGAAGATCGACGCGGACGCCACATTGGGATCGTTGGAGTCGAGCACGAGCTTGTAGATGCGGCTGGCGCCGCCGGCGCCGGAGGACGCATCGGCTCCGAGATAGAGCGTCTGGCTAATCGGATCGAGCGCGAGCGACCCGTCTTCGATGCCCTCGCCGGTATCAACCACGCCGGGCAGCGTGACTTGGGTCGCGGCGCCGCCGGCGGTCGAGACATACCAAAGGTGCGCGGTGCCGCCATGTGCCGCATTGAGCGATTCGAAATAGACGATGCCCTTGGCCGCATCGAGCACGCAGCTGACGACCCTGTCGCCGCTGAAATCGGTGGGAAACTGCGAGGCGGTGGTTGTCAGAAGCGTCGCCGAAAGCGTGGGAGCATTGAGGTCGACGACATAGATGCCGTTGGTGGCAGGATATCCCGGAAACGCCGAGGGCGTGGAATTCTCGAAATCCTGATCCTCGGCGGCGAAATAGAGCTTGTTGTCGGCCAGATCGAACGAGAACTCGTTCACGTTCGTGACGGGAGCGCCGCCGGTCTCCGACAGAATATAATATTTCGGGTCGATCACGTTGCCGTTGAAGATGTTCGATATGTCGGTATGCGTGGTCGGGTCTTGAATGTGGCCGTTCGCCGGATTGTATCCCAGCCGGACGATGCCGGTGTCGGCCGTTCCGTCGCCCCAGACGCCGAGATAGATGTAATGGCGGCTAGGATCGATCGCGACGGCGTTTATTTCATAGTCGGTGGGATCGAGATTCAAGGTCTGGATGATCGAGCCACCGGCGATGTTGCGCACCTCGAGCGTTGTCGTGCCGGCACCGCCATTGGTCGCCTCACTGACGCCAAAAAACAGCCCGGCCGCCGTGTCGAGCCCGACGTCGCCGTAAAAGTGATCCGAACTGGCGTTCGGATTGATGACGGCGACAGTTTGGCCGTTGCCGTCGGAATCGA
>DATNNS010000279.1:0-3785 GCA_035601715.1 Rhizomicrobium sp. | reverse complement strand
GCGGCAGACGGGGCCGGCCGCGATCGCGCGCGCGTCGAGCAGGATGCATTCGGAGGTGCCGGCGATCTCGTTGGTGATGAAGCTGACGAGATAGCCGTCGTCTTCCGCCACCGCCCCGATGCGCGGCGCAAACGGCGCTTCGCTGGCGTAGCGGCCGGGGCCGAGCACATATTCGCTGCTCGTGCGCGCGACGAGATCGTTCTTGACGAAGCCCTTGAACAGGAACCAGCCGGGCTCCGACACGCTGCTGTAGACGTAGCGGTATTTCCGCCCCGCGAAGCGCGCATTGATGGTGCCGAATTCCATGATGCGCTCGTCGAGGCGCTCCTCGCGCGTGCTGCCGTCCGTCAGGTTGAAGCGCCAGCGATGCAGCTTCGATTTGAAGCTGTGCTCATCGAGATAGGCCATCATGTGGCTGAAGCCGGGCGGCGCGCCCTCCAGCGGCTTGGGCTCGGGCTCTTCCTGAAAATAGCCGTCGAGCACGATCTCGTCGCCGTCTTCATAGGCGTTGACCCAGTGCAGCACATAGGTCGGCGCCGCCTCGAACCAGCGCACATCGCCGCCGCGGCGCGGCACGATCGCGAACCGTGACGGCAGGCCGGCATGCTTGCGCACGGCGTGGATGTTGCGCTTGAGAAGCTCGGCGTCCCAGAACACCGGCATGTCGTTCAGGATCGCGTAGTGCTCAGTGAACGCCATGTCATGCGGCAGGCGCGGCCCCGAAACCGGAACCGGCATGTAGGTGGCGAGCCGGTTGTCGCGATCCACCAACCCGTAATGCAGATAGGGCGCGTGCTTGGAATAGTTGAAGAACAGCAGCTCGCCCGTCGCCTCGTCCACTTTGGGATGGGCGGAAATGCCGTCCAGCGGCACCCAAGGCTCCAGACCCAGCGGCTCAAGTGTCATGGGATCGAGCCGGTAGCCTTCGCCGCATTGATAGAAGGTCGACAGCGCCATGCCGGCATGGACGACCACATCGGTGCTGGAGCTGTCCTTCAGCGAACCATGCGCACCGAAACCGGGGCGCCGGGAGAGCTGCGCCGGATCGGCGAGGCCGCCCCACAGCGATTCACCCGCCTCCTGCTCCGCCTCGAAACAGCGCGTGCGCACGAAGCGGTTGCGGTAGGAGGCGCGGCCGCCCTGAAAATCGATCTGGTGGATCATCCCGTCGCCGTCGAACGGATGAAAGCGGCCGAGCGGCTGGTGAATCTGGTTTTCCGTGTTGCGCAGATAGATCCCGTCGATGTCGCGCGGGATTTCGCCTTCGATCACTTCGAGGTCGGATGCGTTGACCTCCTCATGCAGCGGCGTCCACGCCCCATTGAGATAGGGGTGGTTGCTCGGCTTGAGCGAGGTTTTGACCGGCGCCAGTCGTTCGAGCTTCATCGGCCCTCCGCGAACGGCCGAGCCTATCAGCCGCCGCGCAGTTGCGCGACAGGCACGCCGCAAGCCGTCCCGCCTAGACGAAGTTCGCGGTGGTGAATGTACCCGCCATCCCCGTGACATCGATGACGAGGTCCTGCCCGGCCTGGTATCCGGCGGTGCCGTTGAGGTCGACGATGAGGAAGGTGTGTCCGGCGAGGTTTCCGATGGTGGGATCGAACAGCACGGCGTGATGGGCGGCGAGCTGGCCGGAGCCGATGGCGGTGGTCAGGTTGGCGTCGACGTTGGCCGAGCTGAGGCGGCCGGCCGCGACCGTCGCATCGATGCCGGTGACGCTGTATCCCAGGATGGAGATGAAGTCGGCGGAGGCGTCGAAGCCGTGGATGGTGTCGTAGTTGGCGCCCGTGGAGTCGGAAGGCGCGCTGTAGACGAAGGTGTCCGCGCCGGTCCCGCCGGTCAGGCTGTCGGCCCCGCCGCCGCCCTGCAGCGTGTTGGTGCCGTTCCCGGCCAGGATGGTGTCGTGGCCGGCGCCGCCGATCAGATCGTCATCGCCCGCGCCGCCGTCGAGCCTGAGGCTGGCGCCGCTGGCCAGTGCCGAGCCGTCGAGGGTGAGGCTGTCGCCGGCGCCAAGGCTGCTGGCGTCGACGGTCAGGGTCTGGCCGGCGGTGACATTGGAGATGTCGAGGGTGAAGTTGTAGCTGTGGCCGGTGGCGAGCACGAGGCGCTCGACATTGGTCAGGGTGGTCGAGCCGAAGGTGATGCCGGCGCTGTAGTCGCCGTTCAGCGTGACGCTGTCGCTGCCCGCCCCGCCGTCGAGGCTGTCGGCGGCGGTGAAGGTGGCGCCCAGCGCGATGGTGTCGCTGCCGTCGCCGCCATGGACGGTGTCGTTGCCGCCCTTGCCCAGGTTGAACAGGTCGTTGCCGGCGCCGCCGGTCAGCACATCGTCGCCGGCGCCGGCGGTGATGGTGAAGCTGCCGTCGGTTTCGGCCGCGCCGTTGAAGGTGAGCTGGTCGGACGCCCCCAGCGAGGCGGCGTTGACGCCCAGCACCTGGCCGGACGCCACGGTGGCGTCGTTGGTGGTCAGGTTGTAGCTGTAGCCCGGCGCCAGCCGCAGGGTCTCCACCGAGACCATGGTCGTCGCGCCGAACACCACCCCGGCGCTGTAGTCGCCGGAGAGATAGACCGTGTCGCTGCCCGCCCCGCCGTCGAGGCTGTCAGAGGCATCCAGCGTATTGCCCAGGTTGAAGGTGTCGTTGCCGCCGCCGCCATGGGCGGTGTCGTGGCCGCCCTGCTGCAGGCTGAAGGTGTCGCTGAGCGCCCCACCGGTCAGCACGTCGTCGCCGGCGCCGGCGACGAACACGAAGTGGCCGTCGGTCTCCGCCGAGCCGTCGAAGGTCAGCACGTCACCGGCCCCCAGCGATGCCGCGTTGACCGTGAGCGTCTGGCCCGCGCCCACATTGGCGTCGTTGGTGGTGAGGTCGTAGCTGAAGCCGGCATTGAAGTTGATCTGCTCCACGCTGGTCAGGCTCGTGGCGCTCAAGACCAGCGCATTGCCCCCGGTATAGTCGCCCCCGATGATCAGCGTGTCGTTCTGGGTGCCGCCGTCGATCGTGTCGGCCGCCGTCAGGCTGGACCCGAAGTAGAACCGGTCGTCGCCGCTGCCGCCCGAGACATTGTCGACGCCGCCGCCCTGCATCTTGAAGGTGTCGTCGCCGACGCCGCCATTGTAGGTGTCGGCGCCGGCGGTGCCCTGCAGCGTGTCGTTGGAATCCTGGCCGTCGATGGTGATGGTCACCTGCACAGTAGAGCCGCCGGTGATGGTGTACTGGAAGGTCTCCGTGCCGGTGGAAGGCGCCCCCGACGCCGCGGCGGGCAGGAAGTCCCAGGCGTGGTTGGGATCGTAAGTGTAGGTGCCGTCGTCATTGACGGTGATGAACGAGCCATCGGCGAAGGTGTACTGGTTGTTGACGTTGCCGGCCGAGCCATTCACCGCGATGACGGAGAGACCGGCATTGGTGCCGGTGTCCGGATCGCTGTCGTTGCCGAGCAGGCCGGTGCCTACGGTCGAAGCTGTCACCGTCGCGGACTCGGTTGTGGTGATGCTGTCGGCTTGCGCGATGGCCGGCCGGTCGATCGAGAAGTTCAAGGTCTCGGTCGTGATGCCGCCATGGTTGTCGCTAACCGCCACGGTGAACGTATCGATCGGGTGGCTGCCGGTCGGCGCCGCGTCGATCGCCGAAGTGTTATCGGCGACATAGCTGTAGGACCCGTCATTGCCGATGGTCAGGTGGCCATAGGTGCCGGCAAAGTTCGACAGCGTGTCGTTGATGGTGTTGCCGTCGACGCTGGCGGCCTGGAGGCTGTCGCCGTCGCGGTCGGAGTCTCCGGCCAGCGCGCCCGTC
>DATNNS010000278.1:0-4043 GCA_035601715.1 Rhizomicrobium sp. | reverse complement strand
CACGCCGATCTCGCCAAGGACGCGGGCGACAAGGCTTTGGCGCGGCTCGACCGCTACCGCAATGCGAGCGGCGGCACGCCGACAGCGAAGCTGCGCCGCGACATGCAGCTCGCGATGCAGGAGGACGCCGGCGTATTCCGCACTGAAGAGGCGCTCAAGAGCGGGCGGTCGCGTATCGACGCGATCTACAAGGGCATGAGCGACATTTCGGTCACCGACCGCTCGATGATCTGGAATTCCGATCTGGTCGAGACCCTGGAATTCGAGAACCTGATCCAACAGGCCATCGTCACCATCGAAGGCGCGGTCACCCGCACCGAAAGCCGCGGTGCCCACGCCCGCGAGGACTTCCCCAACCGCGACGACGCCAACTGGATGAAGCACACGCTGGCCTGGCTCGACGACAAGGGCTGGGCGAAGATCGATTACCGGCCGGTCCACAGCTACACGCTGAGCAACGACGTGGAATACATCCCGCCGAAGGCCCGGAC
Source organism: Rhizomicrobium sp. (assembly GCA_035601715.1). Lineage (GTDB taxonomy): Bacteria > Pseudomonadota > Alphaproteobacteria > Micropepsales > Micropepsaceae > Rhizomicrobium. The sequence continues at coordinate 3,552 of DATNNS010000278.1, read as the reverse complement.
GTATTAGGGTGACGCTAGCTCCCCTGCTACATGCGCCATTAGCCATCCAAATTCACGTCGCGACGGTCGTTCCCGCCTTCGTCATCGGCACCTATCTGATTTTCTTCAGCCACAAAGGTTCGCCGTTTCATCGCGGGCTCGGCTACGTCTATCTGACGCTGATGACGGTCACCGCGATCACCACGCTGTTCATCCATGCGCTGATGCCCAAGGGACCGTTCGGCGGCTTCAGTCCGATCCATCTTCTGGTCGGGTTGGTGCTGTTCGGCGTCGTCGGCGCGTTGCGCGGCGCCTGGACGCACAACATCGCGATGCACAAGCGCGCGATGCTCGGCGTCTATATTGGCGGCTTGCTGATCGCGGGCGCCCTCACCTTCCTGCCCGGCCGCATCATGCATGCGGTGGTGTTTGGCAGCTAGGCCGCGAACTTTTTCGCTGCCTGTTCGAATGTCAGGACCGGCGCGACGATCAGCCCGTCGCTTCCCGGCGCCGGCGTCGGGTCGAGGTAGATCATCGAATATTCGTTGGCGGCGATCTTGTAGCGGCGCGTCCTGCTGATATGCGTCATGCCGATGTCGAAGGTCATGCTTCGATTGCTCTGCGCCACCAGCCAATGCACGTTGTCGCGGTCGTCCGACATGGTGATGATCTCGCCGGGGCTGAGCAGCCGGTTGACGGCCGGGCGGATCGCGATCGCGTCCGTCTCGTCGCGCACGCGGTCATAGGTGCGGGCGTGGAAATTGCCGTGGATCACCAGATGCGCCGAGACCATGTTGTTGTGGGCGTGCGGAATCACCGCGCCGCCCTCGCGCATCGCGAACACACGCAGGAACCACGGCCGCGCGACGCCGCCGGTCGAAATGGTCTTGGGAAAATGCGGATCGGCGGTCTCGGCGAGCTTGCTCGGATAGGTGAAATGCGCGGCCAGCTTGTCGATGTCGAGATAGCGCACGATCTCGCCGACCGGCACCGAAGCGTTGAGAGCGGCGATCCTGTCTTGCCAGTCGAGCAGCCCGATCTCGCCGGCGGCGAGTGCGCGATTGAGCGCCACCACCTTCCGCGCCCAGGGATCGAGCGCCGTGCGCGGCACCGCCGCCAGCGCGCCGGTTCGCCAGGCGGCGAGCAGCGGCACGGCGAGGGCCAGGTCCTGCAGGATCGCGCGGCGGTTCGTCATGGGGCCATCACAACAGGCAATTGCGGCGGATTTTGAGCGTCTATTTGGCCGCCTTCAGCGCCGCCGCGACTTCCGCGCCCTTGGCCTGCTTGAACGCGACACAGCGGTCGATGCGGTCGTCGTTTTCCTTCAGCGTGCGCGGCGTGCCCTGCAGTTCGCCGGTCTTGGGCAGGAAGAACGCGTCGAGATCGCTCTTGGCCGCGGCGTCGCAGCCGAACTTCTGGATATCGGGCGCACTGCCCAATCCCTGCGCCGAGACGCGCTTTTCCATCGCCTCGAAATTGGCCTTGAACCAGGTCCACAGCACCGGCCGGCCGGCCGTCTCGCCCTGCATATAGCGCAGGACATAGCGCAGATCGCCGGTGCGGATCGCGGGCGTCAGCGTCAAGTCGAGCAGCTTGGTGAGAGACGCCTGGTCCTGCGCGCCGGCCACCGCATAGATCACGCTCTTGATGAAATACTCGTCGTCGGACTTCTGCAGCGCGGCGAGAAGCTGGTCGCTGAACGGCGCGCCTTCGCTCATCACCCCGGCGCGCATCGCTTCCTGCAGCAGCTCGGGCGCGATGCCGCCCATGTCCTTGCCGCCGGACGCGAGATAGGCGTGCGCCGCCTTGGTGAGCTGCGCGATCAACGCCGGATCGCGGCCCTCCTCCACCAGAAGCTGGACCAGCGCCTCGCGCATCAGCGCGTCGGCGACGGTTTCATTCGGCTTGGCGGCGAGACCGAGCGACGCGAGACGCGGTCCGAAATTGCGCCGCACGAAGGCCTGCTCGGCGGCGAGATCGTTTGGGCCGAGCACGCCGGTCACGCGCAGGTCATGCAACTGATCGGTCAGGTTGAAGGATGAACGCTGATCGCTGGCGATGGCGTCCCATTGCACCACGGGCGCCAGCACGTGGAGCAGCGCGAAGTAATCACCGGCCTGCGCCGCGCCGCCGCGCAAGGCGGCACTGACATTGTGCAGCAGCGTGAGCTGATCCGCCGGATCGAGCGCCGGCGCGGATTTGATCGCCGCCGCCCAGCCCGCCTCGTCCATCGCGAAGCGGTAATAGCCCGCGCCTTCCGCATTGGGGAACACGCTCTTGGGGCAGATCTGGCCCAGCAGCACCTGCGTCGAAGGCGGCGTCACGAGCTGGCAGCTGCGCGCGCCGTCCGCCGTCAGGCACATCGGCACTTTCCACTGCCGCGTCGAAGGCGGGATGCCGACCGACGCATACGGCGCCTGCGTGACGTTGGCGTTGGCACCGGCCGCGCCGCAGGACAGCGCCGTCGTCAGCAGCGGGATGCCCGGCTGGTCGATGAAGTTGTTGAACGCGTCCACGATCTCGGGATGGCCGGTCGTGGTGGCGATGGTGGTGATGAAGTCTTCCGCCGTCGCGTTGCTGTAGGCGAATTTGGTCAGATAGGCATGGATGCCCTTCTGCCACGCGTCGGCCCCGACATAGCTTTCGAACATCGCGAGCACCGCTGAGCCCTTGGAATAGGTGATATCGTCGAAGGCGTTGTCGATGTCGTCGGGGTTGTTGACCGGATTGTGGATCTGGCGCGCCGAGGGCAATTCGTCGAGCCGCATGACGTTGAGGTTCGATCCCAGCGTGTCGCGGGCGAATTCCTCGTCGGGCCGCACGCTCTGGGAGATTTTCGCCGACATCCAGGTGGCGAAGGATTCGTTGAGCCAGATGTTGTCCCACCAAGCGGGCGTGACGAAATCGCCGAACCACTGGTGGGCGAGCTCATGGGCCTGGACGCTGAGGCTGTCGCGCTTCTGGTCGATCGAGGCGTCCGCATCCATCAGCAGGAGCTGCTCGCGGAAGGTGACCGCGCCCGCATTCTCCATCGCGCCGGCGGCGAAATCGGGCAGCGCCAGGATGTCGAGCTTCTGGAACGGATAGGCGATGCCGTAATAAGCCTCGAGCGCGTTGACGACGCCGGGCGTCAGCGACAGCGCATATTGCAGTTTCGGCCCCATGCCCCGGGCGGCGATGCCGCGCAGATGCAGCGGATGGTCGCGATACTGGTTGGGCGGGATGTCGCCCATGTCGACGATGTCGAGCGGGCCGATCGCGAGGGCGATGAGATAGGTCGGCAGCGGCCGGGTGGTCTGGAACGTCCAGCGCGTCATGCCGTTGCCGGCGCCGGTGTCGTTCAAGACCGGCGTGTTGGCGATCACCTTGTCGGCCGACGGCGCGGTGACCGTGATGTCGAACGGCGTCTTGAAGCCCGGCTCGTCGAACCCCGGATAGGCGCGCCGCGCATCGCTCGATTCGAATTGGGTGAAGGCATAGGCGTCGCCGCGCGAGACGACCTTGTAGAGGCCGGCCAGCGACCGGTCGTAGGGCGCGTCGTAATCGAACACCAGGGTCGCGGGCCCGGCCGGC
>DATNNS010000277.1:0-2037 GCA_035601715.1 Rhizomicrobium sp. | reverse complement strand
GCCGCTGGCGCTGCTGCAGGCGCGCCCCTTCGGGCTGGTGCTCGATGTGGAGACGACGACCTTCTTCATCGGTCACGAAACCCTCGTGCCGGCCGACAATCCGGTGCTGGGCCGCTGGCGCACCGCGCTCTATACGCGCCTGGCGTCGACCGCGCTGTCGCCGGCGCGGTTCTATCATCTGCCGCCCAATCGCGTCGTCGAATTGGGCACGCAGGTAACGATCTAAGGGCCGCGATGGCGTCTTCCGGCAACCCGGCGGCGGACGCTCCGCTTTCGCAAAACGCGCCGGCCGCGCCGGGCCGGCGTGCGATCGCGCTGACGATCGGCGCGCTCGGCGTGGTGTTCGGCGACATCGGCACCAGCCCGCTTTACGCCATGAAGCAGTCCGCGCTTGCCGCAGGCGGCGGCACGCCCGGGATGCTGGCGGTGATGGGTGTGCTGTCGCTGATTTTCTGGGCGCTGCTGATCGTGGTGACGGTGAAATATGTCCTGCTCATCATGCGCGCGGACAATGACGGCGAGGGCGGCGTGCTGGCGCTGGCAGCGCTGGCCCATCGCGTCTCGGGCCTCAGCCGGCGCGTCAAGACGGCGATCGGATTGGTGGCGCTCTTGGGCCTCGCGCTGTTCTACGGCGACGGCATGCTGACGCCCGCGATCTCCGTGCTCAGCGCGGTCGAAGGTCTGAGCGCGGAAAGCCCGTCCTTCGCGCAATGGGTGATGCCGGTCTCGCTGGTGATCCTCGTCGGCCTGTTCCTCATCCAGCGCCACGGCACGCAGAAGATCGGCGCGCTGTTCGGCCCGGTCATGGTCGTCTGGTTCGTTGTGCTGGCTGTGCTCGGCGTGGACGCGATCCTCAAGGCGCCGCAAATCCTTTCCGCCGCCAATCCCATCTGGGCTGTCACGCTGTTCCGCCATGAGCCGCGGATCGCGTTCGCCGCGCTGGGCTCGGTCGTGCTGGCCGTCACCGGTTGCGAGGCGCTCTATGCCGATATGGGCCATTTCGGGCGCAGCCCGATCCGCAACGCGTGGATCTTCTTCGCCTTACCCGCATTGCTGCTGAACTATTTCGGGCAGGGGGCCGCGCTTCTCGTCGATCCCCATGCCGTCAATTTCCTGTTCTATGCGCTGGCGCCGCACTGGGCGCATTACCCGCTGGTGGCGCTGGCAACGCTGGCCACCATCATCGCGTCGCAGGCTGTGATCTCAGGAGTGTTCTCGATCTCACAGCAGGCAATCCAACTCGGCCAGCTGCCGCGCATGGAAGTCCGTCACACCTCGGCGACCGAGCAGGGACAAATCTATGTGCCGCGCATCAATGCGATGCTGTGCGTCGGCGTCGTGCTGATCGTGCTGATCTTCAAGTCGTCGGACGCACTCGCCTCGGCTTACGGGATCGCAGTGACGGGCGTGATGGCGATCAGCACCTTCCTCGTCGCCGTGGTGGCCTTGCGCAAATGGCGTTGGCGGATGCCCACCGTTGTAGCGGTGTTCGGCCTTCTCGGTCTTGTCGATCTTACTTTCCTCTCGGCCAACACGTTGAAGGTGGTCGAAGGCGGCTGGCTGCCTCTGGCGGTCGCGGCCGGCGTGTTCGTGGTGATGGACACCTGGCGCGTGGGCCGCAGGATACATCTGGAGCGGCTGCGCGAGGGCTCGCTTGCGATACCGCTGTTCCTCGAGCATGTCGACAAATCGGCGCAACGCATCGCCGGTACCGCGGTGTTCCTCACGCCGCGCACCGATCTGACACCCGGACCGATGCTGCACAGCATGAAGCACTACCGGCTGCTGCACGAGCGCGTGATACTTTTGAGCGTGAGCGTGGAAGACGTGCCCACCGTCGATCCGGCGCGCCGCATGGAAGTCGAAAAGCTCGGCAAGGGCTTCTTCGCGGTGAAGCTGCATTACGGATTTTTCGAATATCCCGACGTGCCCAGGAGTCTGGCCGAAGCGCGCGGGCAGGGCCTCGCCGTCGATCCCGATACGGCGACCTTCTTTGTCGGACGCGAAATGCTGGTGCCGGCGAACCGACCGGTCTTG
>DATNNS010000276.1:0-6557 GCA_035601715.1 Rhizomicrobium sp. | reverse complement strand
CGTTCCGCATAATCGCCCAATACGGCCAGTGGCCGTTTTCGGTCCAATAGGAATCGAATGTCGGGAAGGGGACATCGCCGCCGGGATGCGGCTGGCCGGTATAGGGGAGCATTTCCGCGATATAGCGTTGCAGCATGCGCCACATCTGCGGCTTCTCGCCGAGCGGCACGATAGCCGGATGGACGGACATCAGCCGCGTCCGCGATAGGGCGTGACGCCGGTGTCGGGGAGCCAGACGCCGTCGGGCAATTTGCCTGTCTGCCAGAACACGTCGATGGGGATGCCGCCGCGCGGATACCAGTAGCCGGCGATGCGAAGATATTTCGGCTTGATCGCGGCGGCGATGCGCTTGGCGATCGCCAGCGTGGTGTCCTCATGGAAGCCGGCATGGTTGCGGAAGCTCGTCAGGAACAGCTTCAGCGATTTGGATTCGAGCAGCGATTTGGCCGGGCAATAATCGATGACGAAATGGGCGAAGTCCGGCTGGCCGGTGATCGGGCACAGGCAAGTGAATTCCGGCGCGGTGAACCGCGCGACGTAGTCCGAACCGGGATGCGGATTGGGAACGGCATCGAGCGTCGCGTCATCGGGCGACGCCGGCTGCTTCACGGCACGGCCGAGCTGGAGGCGCTTCGCCATCATGCCTCCTCATACACGCAAGCCTGCCCATAGGACGGCCGGCGGATTTTCACGCGCGACACCTCCGGCAGCGTCGCTTTCGCGCGCGCATGGATGAAGCGCGCGAGATTTTCGAGCGTCGGATTGCCCAATCCTTCGACTTCGTTGAGCAGATGGTGATCGAGGATTTCGCGGATCGTCTCCAGCGCGGCTTTCACTTCGCCGAGGTCGCGCAGGAATCCGGTCGCAGCGTCCGGCTCGCCGCGTAAGGTCACTTCCACATAGAAGGAATGTCCGTGCAGCCGCGCGTTCTCCGGCGCGCTCTTGCCCAGATAATGGGCGGCGTCGAAGACGAATTCCTGCGTCAGCTCGATCATGGCGCGGGCGTTTGGCAGGCCCGCGCCTGCCCGTCAAGCGGCTCAGGGATGCGCCGCCTTCCAGGCCTTCACCGCCGCCATGGTTTGCGCGACGTGCTGGTCGGGATTGAGGTCGGTATAGGCGAGCAGCACCGAATGGTCCGGCGCGATCACATAGGACGTGCGGTTGGCATATTCCGGCTTGATCGCGAGCACCGCGTCGTAGGATTTCGTCACCGCTTCATCGGTGTCGGCCGCGACGGGAAACTTGCTGCGGCACTCGCTGACGGAGAATTTGTCGAGCGTGGCGATATTGTCGTGGCTGACGCCGATGACCGTGGCGCCTTGCGCCGCGAACTGGTCCATCGCGTCGGCGAAATCATGCGCCTCGATGGTGCAGCCCTTGGTGAAGGCGGCGGGATAGAAATAGAGCACCACCGGTCCCTTCTTCAGCGCGTCGGCGAGGCTGAAGGTGAAATCCTTGCCGCCCATCGAGGCCTGCAACGTGAAATCCGGCGCCTTCGCACCCACCGCCAGGGATGCATAAGCCGCTGTCGCGCATACCGCGCTGAGAAGCAACGCGCCTGCAAGAATCTGTTTCATTGTCCGGTCTCTTTCCTGGTTGAGCGCGCAGTTTGACGGAATCCGCATGGGAATGCCAACCACGCCTCACCCGCCCCGTGTGGGCGGGTAATCAGGCTATGCAGTGGCGCGAACCTGATCGCGCAAGGGCTTCAGCGCGTCGGTCCATTTGAGCAGTTCGTTCAGCGTCGCGGTGGCGCCTTGCGTGTTGAGATCGTTGGCGACGAATTTTCCGTCCTTCAGCTGTGCGAAGACGCTGGGCAGCGCGACGCCTTCGGGGATCGGCATCATCTTGAGCGTCGAGGCCTGCAGTCGCGCCGGCTGCACCGCGCGCAAGCCGCCCGACACGCCGCCATAGGAGACGAAGGCCACCGGCTTGTATTGCCACTCCCAGAACACGTAATCGAGCGCGTTGGAGAACGACGGCGGCGGGCTGTAATTGTATTCCGGCAGCACGAAGACGAAGGCATCGCCGGCGCCGACGCTGGCGGCCCATTTCTTCGTATGCTCATGCTCATATTGCCGGCGCATCGGATGATGCGGCTCGTCGTAGAGCGGCAGGGCGAAGTCCGCGAGATCGACAAGCTGGGCGTCGAACTTGCCGTGCTCCTTGGCGAAGTCATGGAACCACTGGGCGACGGAAGGGCCGATGCGGCCCGGGCGGGTGCTGGCGATGATCGTGTGCAGGCGCGGGGCCATGGCGTTCTCCGGGGCTCTGGTTACGGACCGTAACTGGCACTATATTGGTGCCTGACGCTAGATAGGTGCCTGCCAAGGCGCCGCGCAAGAAGGCACGTCGATGAAACAGGGTAACATCCGTGACACCGGGGACTGCCGCGCCGTGAGCGGCGTGCTCTCCCGCATCGGCGACAAATGGTCGGTCTTGATCGTGTCGCGGCTGGGCTCCAAGCCGATGCGCTTCAACGAGATCAAGCGCGAGATCGGCGGCATCTCGCAGCGCATGCTGACGCTGACGCTTCGCGGGCTGGAGCGCGACGGGCTGGTGACGCGCACCGTGTTCCCGACGATCCCGCCGCGGGTCGACTACGAACTGACCGCGCTCGGCCGCTCGCTGCTGGTGCCGGTGAAGGGACTCGGCGACTGGGCGCTCAAGAACATCGGCCGCATCGAAACGGCGCGCCGCGCCTATGACGGCGTGGCGACACCAAGCAGCCCTCGCCCGCGCGAAGCTGTCAGGTCGCCCAGCCTGAATCGAAGCGCGATGTAAGCGGAACCGTCCGCGTCACCGCGGCCACGGCGCGCTGTTCGGCCGCGACGATCTCGTCGAGCAATTCGGCGACGCAGTTCTGGTTGCGCCCGCCGAGCGCCTCGCTGGTCGCAAGATGCGGCCACAGGATGCGATTGACGAATTCGACCAGCTCGCCCGCCCAGCGCTCATCCTGCAACGCCGCGACCAGTTTGGCGCGCTTATGCACCAGCACCGCCAGATGAGGCGCCGCCAGCGCCCGCAACTCATCGTGCAGCGCCGGCTGCCAGTCGGATGGAATGTCGATGCCCTGCCTGAGCAGCCGCCAGACTTCCTTGACCGCCTGTTTCAACGGCTGGCCCGCACCCTCGGCGACAAACTGCTTTCCCATCTGAACCACCCCTGCCCCACGCCAACAGGATGCGCTCCGGGGATTAACCGGCGGCTGAGAAGGCTGGTTAGCGAAGGGTTTTGCCGATGCTCCACGGGATGCTTGCAAAATGCATGCATTTTGCCTACATTGTGCCTGCACCAGGAGGCCGCCATGCCCGTCACCCTTTCCATCCGCGACGTCCCCGATGACATCGCGGAGCGCTTGCGCGCGCGCGCGAAGCAGAATCACCGATCGATGCAAGGCGAACTGATGGCGATTTGCACAGCCTATGCGGACGCGGCCGCCGAGCCGCCGCGGGCGATGAGGGAAGATGGTCGCGAATTTCGCGACGACCGGCCGGGCGCGGCCAAGAAACCGTTGGATGCCGTCGAGGCACTCAAGCAGATGCGCGCGCTCGGCGTGCGGACGAAAGACGAAGTCGTTCGGATGATCCGGGAAGATCGTGACAGATAAGGTTGTCGACGCATCGGCCATCGCGGCCATGCTGTTCGACGAGACCACGGCGGACAAGATCGCGGCGAGATTGCACGGCCACAGACTTTTCGCTCCGGCGCTGCTTTATACCGAGTTCGCAAATACCTTCCTGAAGAAGGTGCGAGCGAACTCCGCCAAACGAGATGTATTTTTCGCAGCCTTTGACAGGCTGGATCGAATGGCGATCACCTTGGTGGATGTCGATGTCCGCGCGGCTCTCGCATTGGCGGAGCATCACAAACTCTCTGCCTACGACGCCAGCTATCTGTGGCTCGCCAGCGAACTCGGCGTGGAATTGGTGACGCTGGACGAGAAGCTTGAAAAGGCCGCAAGGCATCTTGGCTCTTGAGGATTGGTCTGTGACGTTTGTCGGCCTGGACGGCTATAAGCACGGTTGGGTCGCGGTTTGGCTGCGCGAAACAAAGAACGAAATCCAATACCTTCGAGATGTCGGCCGGTTTCTCGACTGCGAATTTGATCGCGCCATGATCGACATACCGATCGGACTCCCCGATTTCGGAAATCGCGACTGCGATCTGGAAGCGAGGCGCCTACTAGGTAAGACCGCCTCGCGCGTATTCACGGGCGCGCGTCGAAGCATTTTGCCTTTCGACTCACAAAGCGAAGCGCATCACTTTTGCAAGGCGCGCGGCGACTCTGGCGTCTCGCAACAATTGTTTTGTCTGGGAAAAAAGATCAAGGAAATCGATGACATCATAACAGAGCGCCAACAGCTTCGATTTGTTGAGGCGCATCCGGAGTTAATTTTCTGGCGGCTCAATGGCCGTAACCCGCTGCCACGCAAGAAAACGCAACCAGGCCGGGAGTTGCGCCGACAGTTGCTGAAAGCTCAGGGGATCGATGAATTGGACGGATGGCTAAACGAGAGAATTGGAACGGGGGCAAAAGCGGATGACGTCCTCGATGCGTGCGCTTGCGCTGTCGCGGCTCGAGACCACAGTCATAAAGTACCTTCCGGCACGTCGCCGACGGATGCCAAGGGATTGCGGATGGAGATCAACTTCTAACGCACCCGCGACACCGCACCCCGGCTAAGATTATTGCGCCGCACCCTGCCCCATGCTAAACGCCACGCGCGCGGGCGTTAAGATTCGCTCACGTGCATGATTTCCGTAAGTCTATCAAAGACTTAAATGTCGCCGGCTGGCGCGAAAACGGGGCAAAAACAACCCCGAAACGGCGGTCCGGCGGACAAGAGGTGCGGGTGGCTGAACAGGCTCACAATTCCGGACTGGCGGGACGCTATGCCACCGCCATTTTCGAGCTCGCGCAGGACGAGCACGCCATCGACGCGGTGGAGCGCGATTTCGCGGCGCTGCGCGACATGATTCACGAAAGTCCCGACCTCGCCCGCCTGGTGCGCTCCCCCGTGTTCACGGACGAGGAGCAGAAGAAGAGCCTCGACGCCGTCCTGCGCCGCATGGAGGCCGCGCCGCTGACCGTGCGCTTCGTGCTGCTGCTGGCCGCCAAGCGCCGGCTGTTCGTGCTCACCGACATCATCGCCGCGTTCAACGCGATGGCCGCCAAAGAGCGCGGCGAAGTGCAGGCCGAGGTCACCTCGGCGCGGGCGCTCAAGGATTCCGAGATCGAGGAGCTCAAGCGCATCCTCAAGTCCAAGCTCGGCCGCGATGCGCGGCTCGAAGCCAAAGTCGATCCCTCTTTGCTCGGCGGTCTCGTCGTCAAGGTCGGTTCGCGCATGATCGATTCGTCGTTGCGCACGAAGCTGGACGGCATTCGTGCGGCCATGAGAGGTAACTGACAATGAAAATCCAACCCGCCGAAATCTCCGCGATCCTCAAGCGCGAGATCCAGAACTTCGGCGCCGAGGCGCAGGTCAGCGAAGTCGGCCAGGTGCTTTCCGTCGGCGACGGCATCGCGCGCGTCTATGGCCTCGACAATGTGCAGGCCGGCGAGATGGTCGAATTCCCCGGCGGCATCCGCGGCATGGCGCTGAATTTGGAATCCGACAATGTCGGCGTCGTGATCTTCGGCAACGACTCCACCATCAAGGAAGGCGACACGGTCAAGCGCACCGGCGCCATCGTGGAAGTGCCGGTCGGCAAGGGCCTGCTCGGCCGCGTGCTCGATCCGCTGGGCAATCCGATCGACGGCAAGGGCGCGCTTTCCAGCGTCGCCGAACGCCGCCGCGTCGATGTGAAGGCGCCCGGCATCATTCCGCGCAAGTCGGTGCACGAGCCGGTGCAGACGGGCCTCAAGGCGATCGACTCGCTGATCCCGATCGGCCGCGGCCAGCGCGAGCTGATCATCGGCGACCGCCAGACCGGCAAGACCGCCATCGCCATCGACACCATCCTCAATCAGAAGTCGATCAACGCCGGCACCGACGAGAAGGCCAAGCTCTATTGCATCTATGTCGCCATCGGCCAGAAGCGCTCCACGGTCGCGCAGATCGTCAAGACGCTCGATGACGCGGGCGCGATGGACTACACCACCGTGGTCGCCGCCACCGCGTCGGACTCCGCGCCGCTGCAGTTCCTGGCGCCGTTCTCCGGCTGCGCGATGGGCGAATGGTTCCGCGACAACGGCATGCACGCGCTGATCATCTACGACGATCTCTCCAAGCAGGCTGTCGCCTACCGTCAGATGTCGCTCTTGCTGCGCCGCCCGCCGGGCCGCGAAGCCTATCCGGGCGACGTGTTCTATCTGCATTCCCGCCTGCTCGAGCGCGCGGCGAAGCTGAACGAGGACAACGGCTCCGGCTCCTTGACCGCGCTGCCGATCATCGAGACGCAGGCGAACGACGTCTCGGCCTACATCCCGACCAACGTGATCTCGATCACCGACGGTCAGATCTTCCTCGAGACCGACCTGTTTTATCAGGGCATCCGTCCGGCGGTGAACGTCGGCATCTCGGTGTCGCGCGTCGGCTCGTCGGCGCAGATCA
>DATNNS010000275.1:0-2080 GCA_035601715.1 Rhizomicrobium sp. | reverse complement strand
CGGCGGGCCGCCCGGCGCGGTGTTGTATTTGCTCTCGCCTTCGGCGATCGGAACGAAGCCCGCCGTCTCGGCGCGGATGGTGCCGCAGGCCATCAGCAGCATCGCGCGGTCGGCGAGCGCGAATTTGCGCAGTCCCGCTTCGACGAACGGCAGGTTCGCGGCGATGTGGCTTTGCGGCGTGTCGGGAAACATCGGCGTGACATTCGCCAGCGACACGCGATTGAGATAGTCGCCCGCCGGTCCGAGGAACTGCGTCGCCATGTAGCCGCTGGTGCCGTCCTGCAGCCGGACCTGCGTCCAGTCGGCGCCGTCGCCGATCACGGTGACCGTCGTTCCCTTGCCGCAAGTCGCCAGAATTTGGGAAGCGGTCGAAGGGCCCGCTCGCAAACGCACATCGTCGCCGGTCACAATCCTTTGATCGCCAGCCGCCATGAATCGCCCTCCAACGCTCTTCGGAAAGGATAAGCCGATGCGACCGCGATTCGCGACGTGACCTGTCGCGCCCGGCTCCCTATATTGTGGTCGGGAAACAGGAGGCTCATCATGGAAAAAGCCACATTCGGTGCCGGTTGTTTCTGGGGAGTCGAGCACTTTTTTCGCGAGGTGCCCGGCGTGAGCGCCGCGGTGTCTGGCTATGCCGGCGGTCACCTCGCCAACCCGACTTACCGCCAGGTCTGCTCCGGCGCGACGAACCACGCCGAAGTGGTCGAGGTGACGTTCGATCCGGCGAAGGTATCCTACGCGACGCTGGTCGATCTGTTCTTCAAGATGCATGACCCGACGCAACTCAACCGCCAGGGCCCCGATCACGGCACGCAATACCGCTCCGCGATCTTCACCCATTCGCCGGAGCAGGCGCGCGCGGCAAAAGAGCGCCTCGAAGCAGCCAGCGCATCAGGCCGCTACAAGCGCCCTATCGTAACGGTGATCGAACCGGCGCAGACATTCTGGCCGGCCGAGGACTATCACCAGCGCTACTTCGAAAAGAACGGCGGCTCGTGTCACGTCAGCTATGCTGAGGTCGCGCACCAATGAGATTGTCGAGGGGGATAGCGATCGTCATGGCAATGGGATTCACGGCGACGTCGGCATACGGGCAGATGTCGCGCGGCGACCGCTATTCGGGCGCCACATGGGCGACGCGCTCGCCGGTGCTGGCGCAGCACGGCATGGCCGCCACCGAGCAGCCGCTCGCCTCGCAGATCGCAATCGACATCCTGAAGAAAGGCGGCAGCGCTGTCGACGCCGCCATCGCCGCCAACGCGGCCATCGGCCTGATGCAGCCGGTGCTGAACGGCATCGGCGGCGATCTGTTCGCCATCGTCTACGATCCCAAGACGCACAAGCTCTACGGCTATAACGGTTCCGGCCGCGCGCCGATGGGGCGCGATCTCGCGAAGATGACCGCCGAGGTCGAGGCCGCATACAAAAAGGCGGGAATGACTCCCAAGCCGCATATCCCGCCGGTCGGCTCGCTGCCGATCACGGTTCCCGGCGCGGTCGATGCATGGTTCGCGCTGCACCAGAAATTCGGCAAGCTGCCCATCGCCGAGGATTTGGCGCCCGCCATCGGCTATGCGACCAACGGCTTTCCTGTGACGCAGCTGATCTCCGTCTATTGGAAAGGCAACATGGCCGCGTTCGAGAAGAACAAGGGCCTGATCGAGGAATCCGACAACGCGCGCGCCACTTATATGCCGAACGGCCATACGCCGGCCGAGGGTGAGATTTTCAAGAACCCAGATCTCGCCAACACGCTGACCCTGATCGCGAAAGGCGGCCGTGACGCCTATTACAAAGGTCCCATCGCGCACACCATCGACGCCTATTTCAAGCGCATCGGTGGCGACCTGCGCTATGAGGATTTCGCGGCACACCATGGCGAATGGGTGACGCCGCTGACAGTGAACTATCGCGGCTACGACGTGTATGAGCTGCCGCCGAATGGGCAAGGCGCTGCCGTGCTCCAGATGCTCCAGATCCTCAAAGGCTATGACCTGAAAAAGATGGGCGCGGGCTCGGCCGATACGCTGACCGCGCTGCTGGAGGCCAAGCGGCTCGCTTACGAAGACCTCGCCAA
>DATNNS010000274.1:0-8975 GCA_035601715.1 Rhizomicrobium sp. | reverse complement strand
CTTCGAGCGGCAGCGAAATTTTGGCGGCGGTCTCGCGCGCGCCCGGCGCGAAGCGGAACGGTGCGCTCGCGAGCACCTCGCCATGCGCGCCGATCGCGGACACGTCGCCGCCGCGCGCGCCGGATGTCCCGGCGCGGATGACGGTGACGCCGAAACCGTCGGCCTCGTTCTTCTCCGGCTTCAGCGCGAGCGGCGTCTTGCCCGGCGCATCGGCGACGATGGTGAGATGACCGAGCTTGCCGAGCGCATCGGCCGTGGTCTGGGCATCGCCGTAATCGAGCCCGTCGCTGAGCCACAGGATTTCGGGCGACACGAGCCTGGCCTTGGCGAGCGCGGCCGCGGCGCGCGCACGATTGGGCAGCCAGGATTGCGGTTCGAGTTCGCGCGCGGTGCGTTCGGCTTCGCCGGCCGCCAGCAGCGTCACGCTCGGTCCGGCGGCGGTCGGCACGATCGCGACGGCGCGGCCGGCGCGCGACGCACCCGCCAGCGCATCGGAGATCGCCGCCTCGCGGTCCGACCACGCATGCGCCGCCGTCCAGCCATTGTCGACGAACAGGACCAAGGGGCCGTGACCTGCGGCTTTCGGCGCCTCGCCGATGGACGGTCCGGCGAGTGCTGCGACGACGAGCCCGGCCGCGAGCAGGCGCAGCAGCAGCAACCACCACGGCGTGCGCGCGGGAGTCTCCTGCGGCGCGGCGAGTCCGAGCAGCAAGCGCAGCGGCGGGAACAACACGCGCTTGGGCGACGGCGGCGTGACGCGCAGCAGGAACCAGATCGCGGGCAGAGCGATCAGCGCGAACAGAATCCACGGCGTAGCAAAGGTGATGGTATTGAGAAAGGTCATGCGCGTGCCTGCGCGCCGCCCATGTCGGTGTAGAGCGCGATCAGCGCGGTCTCGGGCCGCTTATCGGTACGATGGGTGAGATAGCTCCAGCCCAGCCGGCTTGCGAGCGCGTTCAACGCTTCGCCATGGGCGCGCAACCGGGCCTGATAGGCGCCTTGCACCGATTCCGCGCGGCCGAAGATTTCGCTTTGCGCGCCGCCGGCGGTTTCGAAGCGCGTGCGGCCGGTGAAGGGGAAATCCTCTTCCGCCGGATCGACGATGCGCACCAGATGGCCGCCGAGTCCGGCGCGCGCCAGCCTGCGCAACGTATTCTCGATCTCGCCGAGCGGCGAGAGGAAGTCGCTTAGCCAGACGAATTGCGAATTCTTCGTCACCGGCGCCTCGGGCGGCAGTGCGTCGTCGGCGGGCGCGCGTTCGGTCAGTTCATGGGCGATGCGGCGCAATGGCGCGCGGCCGGTGGCGGGACCGTGGCCGTCGCCGAGCAGCGCGATGCGCTCGCCGCCGCGCACCAGCAGGGAGGCCAGCGCCAGCGCGAGAACGCCGGCGCGCTCGATCTTGGTGACGGTCGCGTGGGCGGATTTGAAGCGCATGCCGGGCGAGCCGTCGCGCCACAGCCACACCGCCTCGGCTGCTTCCCATTCGCGCTCGCGCACGAACAGATGTTCGGACTTGGCCGATTGCCGCCAGTCGATCGCGGCGCGGGGATCCTCGGGCGCGTAGCGGCGGAACTGCCAGAACGTCTCGCCCATGCCGGCCTTGCGCCGGCCGTGGACGCCAAGGCTTACCGAGGAGGCGAGCCGTTCGGCCGCGACGAGCAGCGGCGGCAGGCCGGCGGCGAGCTGTTCCGCCTGCTCGTGGACGCGGTTGTAGGCAGCCGTCAAAGAAGGCTCCGGGCGAGCCGGTCGATCACGTCGCCGATGGTCATGCCTTCGGCGCGCGCGGTGAAATTGAGCGCCATGCGATGGCGCAGCACGGGATGGGCGAGCGCCGCCACGTCGTCGACCGACGGCGCGAAACGGCCGTCGAGCAATGCGCGGGCGCGGGCTGCCAGCATGAACGCCTGGCTCGCGCGCGGACCGGGACCCCAGGAGATGTATTTGCGCAAATTCGCGTCGCCGCTGTCATCCGGCCGCGCGGCGCGGACGAGGCGCAGGATCGCCTCGACAACTTTCTCGCCGACCGGCAACCGGCGCACGATGCTCTGCGCTTCCATCAGCACGTCGGGATTGCAGAACGCCTTGATCGCGGCTTCCTCGCCGAAGGTAGTGGCGATCAGCATCTTTTTCTCGGCCTCGGCATCGGGATAGCCGATGTCGATCTGCAGCAGGAAACGATCGAGCTGCGCCTCGGGCAGCGGATAGGTGCCTTCCTGCTCGAGCGGATTTTGCGTCGCGAGCACATGGAACGGTCTGGGCAGGTCGTAGCGCTGGCCCGCGACGGTCACATGCTTTTCCTGCATCGCCTGCAGCAGCGCGGATTGGGTGCGCGGCGAGGCGCGGTTGATTTCATCGGCCATCAAAAGCTGGGCGAACACCGGTCCCTTGATGAAGCGGAACGAGCGGCGGCGGTCGGCCGCTTCCTCCAGCACTTCGGAGCCGATGATGTCGGCGGGCATCAGGTCGGGCGTGAACTGGATGCGCTTCCAGTCGAGCCCGAGCACGATCCCCAGCGTCTCCACCAGCCGTGTCTTGGCGAGGCCCGGCACGCCGATGATCAGGCCGTGGCCGCCGGCGAGCAGCGTGACCAGTGCCTGGTCGATCACGTCGCGCTGGCCGAAGATCACCCGGCCGATGCCTTCGCGCACCTTGCCGAAGATGGCGGCGGCCTTCTCGGCCTGGGCTGCGGCGGCGTTGTCGGAGTCGGGCGTGACGGTGTCGTTCATATCGATTTCCTGCACCCAAAAAGCGGCACAAACGAGGGCGCACAGCCTCAATGGTTAGCGGCGGCGATTGCCCGCCCGGGGGCCGCGCGCCTATCGTGGATTGGCAAGGCCCGCGGACGGGCTATGTTGCATCCGGCCCGCGCCCGCGCAACCGCGAAGCGGGGGTCCGGACCCCGCAAATCGCCGTGAGAAGAGGCCTGTGACCGAAGGATTTGCGATAGGCCAAAGTATCGGGTTGGCGAGTTTGCAGCGCGAGCTGGCGCAGGCCTACCGCCTGCCGCCGGTCGAGAAATGGCACCCCGCCCATTGCGGCGAGATCGACATCCGTATCGCCCGCGACGGCACCTGGTTCCACGAGGGCGCACCCATCGCCCGGCGCGAGCTGGTCCGGCTGTTCTCCACCATCCTGCGCAAGGACCCGGACGGCTACCATCTCGTCACGCCGGCCGAGAAGATGCGCATCCGCGTCGAGGATGCGCCGTTCCTCGCGGTGCTGTTGCGCGTCGAAGGCGAGGGCCCTCAGCAGAAGCTGATCTTCACCACCAATGTGGGCGACGAGACGGTGGCGGGCGTGGAAAATCCGTTACGCGTCGAGACCAACCCTGAGACCGGCGAGCCGGCGCCTTACGTTCATGTCCGCGCCGGCCTCGAAGCGAAGATCGCGCGCGCGGTGTTCTATCAGCTTGCCGACATGGCGGTAGCCGGCGAGGGCGGCACGCTTGGCGTCTGGAGTGACGGCAAATTTTTCGCGCTGGGCAAGCCGGCATGAGCGAGGAGCTCGCGCGCCGTGTCGCGCAGAAAGATTTCTTGCGGGCGCGCCTGCTGGAGGAGGTACCGGCATTGCCGCTGATGCCCAGGCATGGCGACTACGATCTCAATCCGGAATTCCGCCCGAAAGACAGCCGGGCGTTGACGCCGTCGGCCGTGTTGTTGCCCATCGTGGCGCGGCCCGCGCCGACCGTGCTGTTCACGCGGCGCACCGCGCATCTGGCGCGTCATGCCGGGCAGGTGAGTTTTCCCGGCGGACGCGCGGAGAACAGCGATACCTCGCTGGTGGTGACGGCCTTGCGCGAGACGATGGAAGAGACGGGCATCGCGTCGTCTTTCATCACCGTCACGGGCTTTCTCGATGCCTTCGAGACCGGAACCGGCTTCGCGATCCTGCCGGTGGTGGGGCTGCTCGCGGAAGGTTTCGCGCTGGTGCCCAACCCGGCGGAAGTCGACGAAGTCTTCGAAGTGCCGCTCGCCTTCCTGCTCGATCCGGCCAACCGCAAGCGCGACAGCCGCGAGTGGCAGGGCAAGCGGCGCGAATTTTACGTCTTCGAATACGGCGCTCATTATATATGGGGGGCGACGGCGGCGATCCTGGTCAATTTCTCCGATAGGATGGCGGCATGAAACTCGATCCGAATCGGCAAGCCTGGATGAGCGCGCCGCAGACGCGCGCGGTGCTGGCGGCGCTCGGCGAAGCGCGCTTCGTCGGCGGCGCGGTGAGGAATGCGCTGCTGGGCGAGCCGGTCGGCGATGTCGATATCGCGACGCCGCTGACGCCGGACGCCGTGACCGCGCGGTTGACGGCTGCCGGGTTGGGCGCCGTGCCGACCGGCATCGCGCACGGCACGATCACCGCGGTGTCCGGCGGCACGCCGTTCGAGGTGACGACCTTGCGGCGCGACGTGAGCACGGATGGGCGCCGCGCCGTGGTGGCCTTCACCACGGACTGGAAGGAAGACGCCGCGCGCCGCGATTTCACGCTCAATGCGCTGTATGCCGCGGCCGACGGCGAAGTGTTCGACTACAACGACGGTATCGCCGATCTCGAGGCCGGCCGCATCCGCTTTATCGGCGATGCGGTGCAACGCATCCGCGAGGACTATCTGCGCATCCTGCGCCTGTTCCGCTTTCACGCGTGGTACGGCAAGGGCGAGATCGACGGTGCAGCATTGCGCGCGGCGGCCGCGGAGAAAGCGGGGATTGTCAAGCTCTCCGGCGAGCGCATCCAGAAGGAAACATTGCGCCTCCTCGAGGCCGCCAATCCCGTGCCGGTATTGAGGACGATGGCGGCGTCGGGAATCCTCGCCGAGATATTGCCGGGGAACCTGAATCTTGCGCGGCTCGAGCGCCTCGTCGCCATCGACACCGACAACTTCTTCACGCCCGACCCGTTGCTTCGCCTGGCTGCGCTTTTGACGGGCGATGCCGCCACAGTCGCGGATCGCTTTCGTTTGTCGAATGCGGATCGCGAGCGGCTGGAAGATATCGTCGGCGCACAGGAGAAGATCGTCTCCTATCTCGCGATCCGCGAAGTCCGAAAGCTGCTCTACCGGCTGGGCGCACGCCGTTTCAAGGATCGCGTGTCGTTGCGCTGGGCAGAAGATGCCAAGGCGTCCAACGCGATCCAGTGGCGCGCCCTTCTGGCGCTGGCCGATGCCTGGGAGCGGCCGAAATTCCCTCTCGACGGTGGCAATGTGATGGCGGCCGGCGTGCCGCAGGGTCCGCTGATCGGCCGCATCCTGGCCGAAGTCGAGGAGTGGTGGATCGATTCCGATTTCACCGAGGACGAGTTCTCGCTCGCCGAGCGCTTGAAGGCGGTGGTCCAGGCGATGGCGTATTGATGCAATTCGAACTCCTCGACTCTCTGACGCTGCCTGGCAGCTCCGCCAAGCCGAACGACGACGCGTTCGGCCATGCCGCGAATGCGGCGTTGGTGATGGACGGCGCCACCGGGCTGGGCGAGCAGCTGATGCCCGGCGCGAGCGACGCCGCTTGGCTGGCGCAATTCGGGGCGCGCCGGATTCTCGCGCATATCGGGGACGGCGCGGCGGCGACCGACGCCGTGCGTCTGGCGCTGAACGACGCGGCAAAATCGTTCGCGGCGTTGCGACGGCGCGAGCCCAGCGAGACCTATGAGATTCCGTTTGCCTCGATGATGCTGGTGGCGGCGGGCGCGAACGGTTTCGAGGCGCTGTTCTATGGCGATTGCGCCGCGCTGGTGAAGCGGCCGGACGCCAAGCTCGAAATCCTCGGAATCGCGTTCCAGAATCGCGCGCGCGAAGCGGCCGGGGTGACGAAGCTGGCGAAAGCCAAGGGCTTGAATCCCGCAGCCCGGACCAACTTGCCGGAGTTCCTCGATGCGTTGCGCAAGGAGCGCAATGCGGTGAACACGGGAAGAGGGCATTGGCTGTTCGGTCCGGATGTGAGGGCGGCCGATCATGTGTCGATCAAGCAGGTCAGCGCGCCGGCCGGGACGATCGTACTGCTATCGACGGACGGCTTCCTCGCGCTGGCGAGCGATTATGGCTGCTACGACGCGGACGGATTGCTTGCCGCGGCCCAGACGAAAGGGTTGAGATCGTTGGGCGAGGAATTGCGCGCCGTCGAAGCCGGCGATCCGGAAGGCGTGGCATATCCCCGCTTCAAGACCAGCGACGATGCGACGGCGGTGCTGCTGCGGCTGGCCTGATGCTGGGCGTGGAGGAGATCCAGGCTGCCGAAATAGAGCATGCGCAGCGCGACATAGACCACGATGATGAGGCCGGCATAGCTGAGCCAGGCGTGGCGGGCGAGCAGGTTGGCGATCATCGAGGCCGCCACGCCCATCAGCGCGATCGACAGAAGCAATCCGATGGTCAGCACCCAGACGTGATCCATCGCCGCGCCTGCCACCGCGAGCACATTGTCGAGCGACATCGAAATGTCGGCGACGGCGATGCGCACGATCGCGCGGCGCAGATGGGCGGTGTCTAGCGGCGGCCGCGGAGAGGTGCGCGGCGGCTCGCGGCCCGCGATAGTGTGCAACCCGTCGTCGTCGTCGGGCGACGGATTGAGATCGCGCCATAGCCGCCACGACACCCACAGGAGCAAGATGCCGCCGGCGAACATCAGCCCGATGGTCTGCAGGATCGAAGCGACCGAGACGGCGAGGATCATGCGCAGGATGACGGCCGCGCCGAGCCCCCAGAAGATCACCTTGCTGCGCTGCACCCGCGGCACGCGCGCCGCCGCCATGCCGATGACGACGGCATTATCGCCGGCCAGCACCAGGTCGATCAGGATGACCTGGGCGAGCGATACGAGCGCGGGCGAACTGATAGTGCCGTGAAACATGCGCGCTATCGCGGCATCATGGCCAGCGGACTTCGGGCGGCAGCGACATCAGGATGGCTTCCACGTTTCCCCCCGTCTTGAGCCCGAACTGCGTGCCGCGGTCGTGGAGCAGGTTGAACTCCACATAACGCCCGCGCCGGACCAATTGATGCACGCGTTCATCTTCCGTCCACGGCTTTTGCATCCGTCTTCTCACGATGTGGGGATAGACCTCGAGGAATGCGAGTCCCACGGCGCGGGTGAAGGCGAAATCGGCCTCCCAATCGCCGGATTCCAGGTTGTCGTAGAAGATGCCGCCGGCGCCGCGGGGTTCATTGCGATGCGGCAGGAAGAAATATTCGTCGCACCATTTCTTGTAGCGGGCGTAGTAGCCCGTGCCGTGAGCGTCGCAGGCGCGCTGCAATGCGGCATGGAAATCGCGCGCGTCCTCGTCGTTGGGGAACATCGGCGTGAGGTCGGCGCCGCCGCCGAACCAGCTTTTGGTGGTCACGATGTGGCGCGTGTTCATGTGCACCGCCGGAACATGCGGGCTCTGCATATGCGCGATCAGCGAAATGCCGCTCGACCAGAAGCGCGGATCGCTGTCCGCGCCCGGCATCGATTTGGCGAAGTCGGGCGAGAATTTGCCGTAGACGGTCGAGACCATGACGCCGACCTTCTCGAACACCCGCCCGCGCATCACGCTCATCACCCCGCCACCGGCATCAGCGCCGTCGTCGGAAGGGCGCGACCATGCCTTGCGCTCGAAGCGTCCGGCGGGACGGTCTTTCAGCGGACCGCTTTGTTCATCCTCGATTGTCTCGAATTCGGCGCAGATGCGGTCGCGCAGTTCCTCGAACCAGGCGCGGGCGCGGGCTTTGCGTTCGCCGATGAGACCGGATGTGTTCAAGGCGGAAACCCTTTCGTCTGTCTCAACGCTTCCCCGAGCACCATGGCGCCCGCCTGCGCCACATTGAGCGAGCGCAATCCGCCTTTGAGCGGAATGCGCAGCCGCGCGTCGGCGGCATGGTGCACATTGTCCGGCACGCCTGCGCTCTCGCGCCCGAGCAGGATGGTGTCGCCGGCCGCGAAGGCGAAATCGGTGTAGGGAGCGGACGCTTTGGTGGTCAAGAGAACAAGCCGTCCGGCGCGCGGAACCTGGCGAAACGCCGCCCAGGATTCATGGCGCACGATCTCCGCCCGCTCCAGATAATCCATCCCCGCGCGCCGGAAATTTCTGTCGCTGAGCAGAAACCCGCACGGCTCGATGATGTCGATGGGGACGCCAAGGCACGCCCCCAGCCGGATCAATGCACCCGCATTCTGGGGGATATCGGGCTCGAAAAGGGCGAGGCGCATGGCCATGGTCATGGACAAGACACTTAGTGCCCCTAACCGCCCGAAAATCCGGGGATTTCTGCGGCATCGTGCCGCAAGACCCTCCAAACCCCGTCCTCTATTTTGGCCGCGAGATTCCAAGGGCGCGCCGGGGTTTCCGGGGATGGCGCGACCCTCCCTCCGCTTCCCGGAAAGCGCCCGATCAGAAGGTGAGCCCGTGGCCACAACGACATCGCCAGCATCGTCGGGCCAGCCGACACGCCGCGACTTCCTCTACATCGCGACGGGAACGGTGGCGGCCATCGGCGCCGGTCTCGCCGCCTGGCCCTTCATCGATCAGATGAATCCGACCAGCGCAGTGCTCGCGCTCGCTTCCATCGAGGTCGACATCGGCGCCATCCAGCTCGGCCAGCAGGTGGTGTTCAAATATCGCGGCCATCCGCTGTTCGTGCGCCGCCGCACGCCAAAGGAAATCGCCGAGGCCCGCGCGGTCGCCCTGTCCGATCTGCCCGATCCGCTCGCGCGCAACGAGAACCTGCCCGACAGCGCGCCGGCCACCGATGCCAATCGCGAGATCAAGCCGGAATGGCTGGTGCTGATCGGCGTCTGCACGCATCTGGGCTGCACGCCGACGGTGTCGACGCCGCAGGATCCGCAGGGCGACTATGGCGGCTGGCTTTGCCATTGCCACGGCTCGCAATACGACACTGCCGGGCGCATCCGCAAAGGACCGGCGCCGCAGAATCTGGCGGTGCCGCCTTATTCCTTCCTGTCAGACACACGCATCAAAGTCGGTTGAGGAGCCAAAACATGTCCGGTCAATCG
>DATNNS010000273.1:0-3568 GCA_035601715.1 Rhizomicrobium sp. | reverse complement strand
CGAAGGCGTCGACCGGCTGTTGCCGGCTGTTGTCACCGCCGACCGCGCGTGGAACACGCGCGTGCCGACCGGACAGCTCAACCGCTTCCTCGAACAGGCGCTCGAGCGCCATCCCACGCCCGCGATCCGCGGCCGGCGCGTGCGCATCCGCTACATGACGCAGGTCAAGTCGCGGCCGCCGAGCTTCGCGCTGTTTGGCACGCAGCTAGACGGCCTGCCCGACCACTATGTGCGCTATCTGCAGAACGAACTGCGCGACGCGTTCGATCTCAAGGGCGTGCCGATGCGCTTCTCGCTGCGCACCTCGGAAAATCCCTACGCCGACAAATGATCAGCGCCGGAAATCCACGATCTCGCCGCTCTTCGCTGAGGCCGGCGACAGCAGTTCGACGATCAGCGGCGCCACGGCGTCGGGCGGCGGCAAGGATTTGGGATCCTCACCCGGCATCGCCTTTGCGCGCATCGCGGTGCGCAGCGGACCCGGGCTCAAGAGGTTGACCTTCACGGCCGTGCCTTCGCATTCCGCGGCATAAGTCAGCACCAGCGATTCCAGCGCCGCCTTGGTCGCGGCATAGACGCCCCAGAACGGCGTGTGCTTGCGCGCCGCGCCGGTGGTGACGAACAGCGCGCGGCCGGCGTCGGACTTGCGTAGCAAGGGATCGAGCGAGCGGATCAGGCGCCAGTTGGCGATCACGTTCACGTCGAGCGCTTCCTGTAACACCTTGGGATCGAGATGGGTGAGCGGCGTCAGCGCGCCGAGCACGCCGGCATTGCCGAACAATCCGTCCAACCTGCCCCAGCGCTCGAAGATCGAGGCGCCGAGGCGGTCGAGCGCCGGCGCGTCGCGCAAATCGAGCGGCACCAGCGTCGCGCCGCCGCCGCCGGTCTTGATCTCGTCGTCGAGCTCTTCGAGCCCGCCGACAGTGCGCGCCAGCGCGATCACATGCGCGCCCTCGGCCGCCAGCGCCTTCGCCGCCGCCCGGCCGATGCCGCGCGACGCGCCCGTGACGAGGATGATGCGGTCTTGGAGGGGTTTCATCATCGGTCTTTCATCCAAGCTCTTGTTGTCATGGCCCGCGAATGCGGGCCACCCAGATGACGATTTCTCGGTCCGGAAATGTCTTCGCGATTCGTCTTCAGCCGTCCAAGTGCGTGCCGTGTTCACCTGGGTGGCCCGCATTCGCGGGCCATGACAAGTTGGTTTGATTTCGGTGAAAGCGCAACCGTTGCCTAAGCCACATCCGCCAGCAGCGAGAGCTGTCCGTCGCGGCGACCGCCGCTGATGTCGGTGAGCTCGATGGGATAGTCGCCCGAGAAGCAGGCGTCGCAGAATTGCGGCTGTTCGCTCACCCGCCGCGCCTCGCCCATCGCGCGGTAGAGCCCGTTGATCGTGATGAAGGCCAGGCTGTCGGCGCCGATGAACTTGCGCATCTCCTCGACGTCCATGCGGTGGCCGAGCAGATCGTCGGTATTGGGCGTGTCGACACCGTAAAAACAGGAATGCGCCGTCGGCGGGCTGGCGACGCGGAAATGCACCTGGCTGGCGCCCGCATCGCGCACCATCTGCACGATCTTCTTCGACGTCGTGCCGCGCACGATGGAATCGTCGACCAGGATCACGCGCTTGCCGGCGAGCGTCGCGCGGTTGGGATTGTGCTTCTTGCGCACGCCGAAATGGCGAATGCCGTCGGTCGGCTCGATGAAGGTTCGCCCGACATAATGATTGCGGATGATGCCGAGCTCGAACGGCAGGCCAGACTTGTTGGCGAAACCGATCGCCGCCGGAATGCTCGAATCCGGCACCGGCACCACGATGTCGGCCAGCGCCGGCGATTCCTTCGCCAGCTCCTCGCCCGCGCGCTTGCGCAGCTCGTAGACATTGCGGCCCTCGACCACCGAATCCGGCCGCGCGAAATAGATGTATTCGAAGATGCAGAAGCGCTGCGGCTGCTTGGCGAAGGGGAAATAGGATTCGACGCCGTCCTTGGTGATGACGACAATCTCGCCCGGCTTCACGTCGCGCACGAACTGCGCGCCGATGATGTCGAGGGCGCAGGACTCTGAGGCGAGGATATAGGCCTCGTCGAGCTTGCCCAGCACCAGCGGGCGCACGCCCCAGGGGTCGCGCGCGCCGATCAGCTTCTTGGAGGTCAGCGCCACCAGCGAATAGGCGCCCTCGACCTGCTTGAGCGCGTCGGTCAGCCGCTCGACGATGGGCTTGTGCTGGCTGCGCGCGGCCAGATGGATGATCACTTCGGTGTCGGAGGTCGACTGGAAGATCGCGCCCTCGCGCACCAGCTCGTTGCGCAACGTGCGCGCGTTGGTGAGATTGCCGTTATGGGCGATGGCGATGCCGCCGCCGGCGAGATCGGCGAACATCGGCTGGATGTTGCGCGCCGCCGAGCCGCCCGCCGTCGAATAGCGGTTGTGGCCGATGGCGAAGGAGCCCTTGAGGTTGGTGACGCGGCTGCTGTTCTTGCCGCCGAACACGTCGCCGACGAGGCCCATGTGGCGTTCGGGAATGAACTGCCCGTCGTTGAAGGTGACGATGCCCGACGCTTCCTGGCCGCGGTGCTGCAGCGCATGCAGGCCGAGCACGGTCAGCGCGCCCGCATCGGCGTGGCCGAATATGCCGAATACGGCGCATTCCTCGTGGAATGCGTCGTCGTCGAACGGCATTTCGAGTTGCTCGTCCGTCATGGCTGTCCGCTGCCGCCAGTCGATTGGATGAGCCTGTCTAGCGCGCGGCGGTCGCGGGCGCCATAGGTCTTTTGATTGCGCTTGGAGCTGTTTTTGGCGGTGTCGCGCGGGTTGGGCGTGGGCTGCGGCACATTTGTCGCGGGCGCCAGCACGTCGCGGGTGCGCTGCGTGGCCGCCATGTCCCGATCCGGAACAAGGCTGAGCAGCACCTGGGCGCAGTTCTGCATCAGCGGAAAGGAGCGCGCCTCGGTCAGCCATTTGGGCTGGTCGTGTGTCTGCATCACGCTGGTGAACAGGATATAGGCGAAGCCGATGATGGCGAGCCCGCGCACGACCCCGAACGCGAACCCCAGCGAGCGGTCCACCGCGCCGACCGGCGAGCGGTGCACGCTCTCGGCGAACCGGAAGCTGATGAAGGACAGCGGGATCAGCACCACCAGGAACACGCCGATATAGCCGACCGCCATGCCCAGCGCCGCAGGCGAAATCCGGTCCCGCAACGCCGCGGCTGCCGACGGGCCGAAATAAAGCGTGGCGAACGCCGCCGCCGCCCAGGCGAAAATCGACAGCGTCTCGCGCACAAAGCCGCGATAGATCGCGAACACCGCGGAGGCGAGCACGATCACGGCGACGAGCAGGTCAACGAACGAGAAATGCAGGTCCATCGATTCTATTCTACCACGCCTATGCGCCGCTTGGGTTGGGCCGCGCCGCCGGCGAACGCCGCCAGTTCCGCCACGTCGCGGATGGGCAGCAATTCCAGCCCTTCCGTCTCCAGTTTCATGCCGGGCGGCACCACGGCCGTGCGGAAACCGAGCTTTGCCGCCTCCTTGAGCCGCAATTCCGCTTGCGGCGCAGGGCGGATGTC
>DATNNS010000272.1:0-7057 GCA_035601715.1 Rhizomicrobium sp. | reverse complement strand
CGGGTTGAACGCCATCGGCGGCGCGGTGAGTCTGACGATGAAGGACGGCTTCAATGCCGACGGCGCCGACGCGCAACTCTCCGGCGGCTCGTTCGGCAATGTCGCCGGCAGCGCCGAATACGGCGCGCGCTTCGGCAAGTTCGGCGTATATTTCGGGATCGGCGCAGTGGACGACGACGGCTTCCGCTATCACTCGCCGACCAAACTGCGCCAGGCTTACGGCGATATGGGTTATGAAGATGGGCCGCTCGAGTTGCATGTTTCGGTTTCCGGCGCGCAGAACGGTATCGCGGCGGTCGGTCCTACGCCAGTTGAGCTGCTGGCGCAGGATCGCCGCGCGGTGTTCACCCATCCGCAGTCGATACGAAACCAGATGGCGCTGGGCCAGGTTCGCGCCGCCTATCGCGCGAGCGACGTGCTCAATTTGAGCGCCGATGTCTATGCGCGGCATTTCGACCAGCATCTCGTCGACGGAAACACGACGGACATCGATTATTGCGGCAACGATCCCGCCGAATTGTGCCTGGAAGGCAATAATGATTTCCCGGGCGATGCGCTTTACGATAGCCACGGCGATCCGGTTCCGGCCAGCGCGTTGCCGCCCGGCGCGACGCCGGGCGAGACCGATTTCACGCGCACCAACAGCAACACGGTCGGCCTCGCGGCGCAGGCCTCGCTCACCGCGCCGCTGGCCGGGCTTGCCAACAATCTCGTCGTCGGCGCGTCATTCGACCGGGGCACGACAAGCTACAACGCCCACGGCGAGCTCGGCGCGCTGCTCGACAATCTCGACGTCGCCGGGTCCGGCGTGATTATCGATCAGGCATTCAGCCCGTCGGCGCAGCCACCGCTGGAAGAGCCGGTCGATGTGCGCGCGCGCAACGATTACACGGGCATCTATGCTATCGATGCACTCGACATCGCGCCGGGACTCGCCTGGACGGTGAGCGGCCGCTTCAACGGCGCTTCGGTCAGCCTGACCGATCGCCTCGGCAATGCCCTCAATGGCCGGCACGATTTCAATCGGCTCAACCCGGGCACCGGCGTCACCTACAAGCTCGGCGAACGGCTGACCGCCTATGCCGGCTATTCGCAGGCCAACCGCGCGCCGACGGCCGGCGAACTCTCCTGCGCCAATCCGGCGTCACCATGCCTGCTCGACGCATTCCTGGTGTCGGATCCGCCGCTCAAGCAGGTCGTCTCGACGAATTTCGAATTCGGTCTGCGCGGCGGCTTCGATCTTACGATGCTGCCCGGCACATTCAGCTGGAACGCCGGCGCCTACCGCACCGACAATCGTCGCGACATCCTGCTGCTGGCCACCGACATCAACGGCTTCGGCTATTTCCAGAACGCCGGCACCACGCGCCACCAAGGCGTCGACCTGCGTCTTGGCTATCGTGGCGATCGCTGGACGGTCGCGGCGAGCTATTCCCTCCTCGACGCCACCTTCCGCAACGCGCAGATTTTGTCGTCGAACAGTCCCGGCGCGGTGAACGGGCTCATCCAGGTCGAGCCGGGCGATCGGCTGCCGCTCGATCCAAGGAGCCGGTTCACTTTCACGGTCGATTTCGCGGCGACGGCCGAGTGGACCATCGGCGCCGATCTGCGCGCGCAGAGCGGACAATATTTGGCGGGCGACGAGGCGAACCAGGAGCCGAAGCTGCCGGGCTTCACGACCATCGACCTGCACAGCGCGTATCAACTTGGGCCGAATCTGGCGTTGTTCGGCGAGATCGAAAACCTCGCGGACGCGAAAGTCTATACCTACGGCGCGTTCACGGAGCTGGACGGATTGCCGCCGAATTTTTCGCTCACCAATCCGCGCACTTATAGCCCCGCGCCGGGGCGGACATTCTTCAGCGGTTTGCGATTGCATATCTAGGCGGCAAGCTGCGTCTGCGCGATGCCGTCGCGCCACAGATCGCTCAGCGCCGCTTCCACCGCGCGTGGATTGTCGAGGCGGCAGAGCTGCGATTTGGCGGCGCGGCGTGCGGCGGCGCACAGCGGCCACGGCGCGTTCTCGACATACCAGCCCAGATGCTTGCGAAACACTTTGAGCCCGAGCGCGTCGCCGTAGAAACGCAGGCTGTCCGCCAAATGAACGAGCGCGATGGCAAGCCGTTCGTCCAGATCAGGCTCGCGGATCGCTTCGCCAGTGCGCAGCGCGCGTTGCAATGACGCGGCGATCCACGGCCGGCCATAGGCGCCACGACCGATCATCAGCGCATCGGCGCCGGATTGCGCCAGCGCCGCGCGGGCGGTCGCCGCATCGGTCACATCGCCATTGACGATCACCGGCAATCGTGTCGCCGCCTTCACCGCGCCCACGGCCCGCCAATTGACGGCGCCCTTGTAGAATTGCTGGCGCGTGCGGCCGTGGACCGTGATGGCGCGGATGCCGGCGCGTTCGGCGCGCTCGGCAAGCTCCGGCGCGTTGTGCGACGCGTCGTCCCAGCCGAGCCGCATCTTCAGCGTGACCGGCCGCGATGTCGCGCCGACGGCCGCCGCGATCAGCCGTTCGGCAAGATCGAGATCGCGCATCAACGCCGAGCCGGACAGTGCGCCGGTCACTTCCTTGGCCGGGCAGCCCATGTTGAGGTCGACGATATGGGCGCCGGCGGCCTCCGCCATCGCCGCGCCTTTTGCAAGCCACTGCGGCTCGCGCCCGACAAGCTGGATGACCATCAGCGGCAAGCCTTCGCCCACCGCGGCGCGGCGCACGACGTCGGGCCGGCCGCGCGCGAACATATCGCAGGCGACCATCTCGGTCGCGACATAAGCGGCGCCGAGCTTCGAGGCCGCGCGCCGGAACGGCAGGTCCGATACGCCCGTCATCGGCGCCAGCAGTACGCGGCCGGCAACGGCCACATCGCCTATGATCAGAGTCTCGTTCATCGGTATATCCTATCCGCATGCGCCGCCGCCGTCGATGATGCGGCGGCGGCGGCCGTACAAGCCGCACGACATCGCCACGCCGCGTGCTAGTCTGGCGAAAAAGCAGATGGGAGGGAGCGATGTCCAAGACCGAGCGCATCACGCGGCCCGCGATGAAGCCACTGCTGGAGCCCTACGGCCTGTCGGAGGCGGTGCGGCACGGCAACACGCTCACCCTTGGGGGCCAAACCGGCATCGATGCGCACCACCAGATCGTCGAAGGCGGATTGAAAGCGCAGGCGGCTCAGGCCTTCCGCAATATCAAGGAGATCGTCGAGCTCGCGGGCGGCAGCGTGAACGATCTGGTGCATCTCACCTGGTATCTCGCGGATTCGCCGCGCAGCTTCCTTGAAGACGCGCTCGACGTCACCGCGGCGCGCAACGAGGTGTTGCCGGGCGTCGCGCCGGGCTCGACAGCGGTGCGGGTGAAGGCGTTGCTGATGCCGGAAATCCTGATCGAGATCCAGGCCGTGGCGGCGCTATGAACGATGCCGATGTAATCGTGGTCGGCGCGGGCGCGGCGGGACTTAAAGCCGCGCAGGAGCTCGTGGCGAAAGGCCGCTCGGTGATCGTGCTGGAGGCGAACGATCGCGTCGGCGGGCGGCTGAAGGCGGCCGACCTGGCCGGACGCAGGGTCGATCCCGGTGGGCAATGGATCGGCGTTGGCCACGACGTGCTTCTCGCCGAGGGCGAGCGCTTCGGCATCATGACCTATCCGCAATATGAATCCGGCAAGACCGTGATGCAGTTGCTGGGCAAGCTCACGCATTTCTCGGGCGCCGTCCCGCGCATGCCGATCCTTTCGCTGCTCGAACTGTTCCGCATCCAGAAACGCTGGGACCGCGAGATGAAGACGGTTCCCGCCTTCTCGCCGTGGACCGCGCCTAGGGCAAAGGAATGGGATGGGCTGACGCTGGAAAGCTGGATCGTGAAAAACGTCCATACCGCCGCTGCGCGCGAATTCGCCAAGCTGGTGCCGCGCGGCGCCTGGGCGGCGGAGGCGCGGCAGGTTTCCTATCTGTGGTTCCTCGATGCGTTGCGCAGCGCGGGCGGTCTCGAATATCTGATGGCCGTGAAAGGCGGCGCGCTCGACCGCAAATTTGCCGGCGGCATGCAGCAGGTGGCACAGCGCATGGCGGACGAGCTGGGCGATCGCGTGGTGCTCGGTGCGCCGGTGCAGACGATCGCGCAGGATGACGAGGGTGTGCGCGTCATCACGGCCAAGGGCGAATTCCGCGCTCGCTTCGTCATCGTGGCGACGCCGCCCGGATCGGCAGCGCGTATCGCCTTCGAGCCGCATCTGCCCGCCATCCGTGACGGGCTGCAGCAGCGCATGCCGATGGGTGCCATCATCAAGGTGCTGGTTGCCTATCGCGAGCCGTTCTGGCGCAGGGCCGGATTTTCGGGCCAGGTCGCGACCGATGACGACATCCTCGGAATCGTGATGGACGATGCGCCTGAAAACGGCGTGGCGACTTTGCTTGGCTTCATCGAGGGCCGTCATGCGGTCGAGATGAGCGCGGCGGGCAAGCAGGCGCGGAAAGAGCAAGTCATCGCGTCACTGGTGAAGTTCTTTGGACCTGAAGCCGCCGATTATATCGGGTACGAGGATAACGACTGGATGCTGGAGCCTTACGTCCACGGTTATGTCGCCAGCATGCCGCCGGGCGTGATGACGCGCTTCGGCCGGGCCTTGCGCGAGCCTTGCGGCCGCATTCATTGGGCCGGCAGCGAATCGTCGACCGAGTGGGCGGGCTACATAGAAGGCGCGGTGCGCTCGGGTATCCGGGCGGCGGGCGAGGTCTATCAAAGACATAATGAGTAGCGCCGTATCATGCCGCGGGACTGGAGCAAGCGACCATGATCGGCCTGACTGCGTTCAACGGCATCGTGCTGGCCTGGATCCTGCTCGCGCTTGTGCTGTTTCCTTTTCAACTCTTCGTCACCGCGCCCTATGGCCGGCATGTGCGTGCGGGGTGGGGACCGCGCATCCCAAACCGGCTTGGCTGGTTCGCGATGGAGAGCGTGTCGCTGGTCGTCTTCGCCGCGCTCTTTCTGGCGGGCCCGACGGCGAAGTCCGCGCCGATGTGGGCGTTCTTCGCACTTTGGGTCGCGCACTATATCCATCGCAGCCTGATCTTCCCGTGGCTCACCCACACGCGGGGCAAGACGATGCCGCTTGCGATCGCGCTCTCGGCCGCGAGCTTCAATATGGTCAATGGCGGGCTGAATGGGTTCTATCTCGGTTGGCTGGCGCCGATCTATCCGGCCGCGTGGCTGACGGACCCGCGCTTTGTGATCGGGCTTGTGGTCTTTCTGGGTGGGGCCGCCACGAACATCTGGGCCGACTATCGGCTGATCGCCTTGCGAGCCGGCACCACGGATTATGCGATCCCGCGCGGCGGGCTGTTCGATCTTGTGTCGTGTCCCAATCATCTGGGCGAAATCGTCCAGTGGTCGGGTTTCGCGCTTATGTGCTGGAACCTGCCGGCGCTCAGCTTCGCGATCTGGACGGCGGCCAATCTGATCCCGCGCGCGCTGAGCCATCACAGATGGTATCTGCAGCGCTTCGCGGATTATCCGCGGCGACGAAAGGCCGTCTTTCCCTTTCTGTTATAGTCATAGGAAGCTTCAGGACGCGCCGATGACCGTGAATTCGTGGAACGAGTGGGATCCGTTGCGGGAAGTCATCGTCGGCTCCGTGCGTGGTGCGGCCGATATGGGTTTCGAGCCTGCGCTTTCGCCCTATCGCCGCGAAGGCGAGCCGGTGTTCGCTGGACGGCCGGTGCATCCCGGCGCCGTCGCCGAAGCCGAACGCCAGATCGACGCTTTCGCGGAGTTGCTGAGCCGGCTCGGAATCGTCGTCCGCAGGCCCGACGAGACGGATCAGAACGTCGCGGCAAAGACGCCCGACTGGGACATCGCCGGCGGACGCGCCATCGCCTGTCCGCGCGATGTGCTGCTGGTGGTGGGCAACGAGATCATCGAGGCGCCGATGGCGCAGCGCGGGCGCTATTTCGAATTCCGCGCCTATCGCAGCCTGATCAAGCAGTATTTCCGCGATGGCGCGCGCTGGACGGCGGCGCCCAAACCGCTGATGAGCGATGCGCTGTACGACCAGCGCGGTTCAAAACCCGACCGGCCGTTCGACATAGCCGATGGCCCGCTGCTGACCGATTTCGAGCCGGCCTTCGATGCCGCCTCGTTCGCGCGGTTCGGACGCGACATTTTCTGGCAGCCCGATCTGGTCAGCAACGAATTCGGCGCGGCCTGGCTCGCCCGTCATCTGGGGCCACGCTTCCGACTACACAAGGTCACGTTCCGCGAGCCGACGCCGACCCATATCGATACGACTTTGGTGCCCGTGCGTCCGGGCATCGTGCTGACCAATCCGCAGCGCCCCTGCATCGACGGCGCCCTGCAGGTGTTTGTCGACAACGGGTGGCGGCTGATTCCCGCGCCGTCGTCGGTGCGAAGCGGCCGCGGCGCGGCGCGCGATGTCAGCAACTGGATCTCGATGAACATCCTCATGCTGGACGAACGCACAGCGGTCGTCGAAGCAGCCGAAACGCCGACGATCGAACTGCTGCGGTCGCTGGGCTGCGAAGTCATCCCCTGTGCGTTCGACCGGGTTTATGCCTTCGGCGGCGGCCTGCATTGCTGCACCGCCGATATCCGCCGCGACGGCGGGCTGCAAAGCTATTTCCCGAGCCTCGATGCTGCGTCAGGTGCGCAGGCGGGCGTTATTGCACCTTGATGACCCGGCCGACGATCGCCTGTGCGTCGCTCTGGATCTGGCGCAGGTGATCCTTGTCGCGAAAGCTTTCCGCGTAGATCTTGTAGACGTCCTCGGTTCCCGAGGGCCGCGCCGCGAACCAGCCGTTTTTCGTGGTGACTTTGATGCCGCCGATCGGCGCATTGTTTCCGGGCGCGTTGGAAAACTTGGTTTCGATGGCCTCGCCGGCGAGTGTCGCGGTGCTGATTTGATCGGGTGAGAGTTTTTGCAGGGCACTCTTCTGCTCGGACGAGGCCGGCGCGTCGATGCGCTCGTAGAACGAGGCACCCAGATCGCGCGTGATGCCGTCGTAGATTTGGCTCGGGTCCTTGCCCGTCCGCGCCG
>DATNNS010000271.1:0-2327 GCA_035601715.1 Rhizomicrobium sp. | reverse complement strand
AAGAGGGCCGAATAATGGGCAAGCCCGCACGCGCCCGCGTCCTCGCGGACAACCAGGCCAAGGCGATCGGATTCAACATCCGCACCAGCCCGCGCAAGCTCAACCTCGTGGCGCAGTCGATCCGCGGGCTCAGGGCCGAAGCCGCGCTCAACACGCTCACATTTTCCCCGAAGCGCGTCGCGCATTCGGTCAAGAAGGTGCTGCAGTCGGCCATCGCCAATGCCGAGAACAACCACGATCTCGACGTCGACGATCTGGTGGTGACCGAGGCGAGCGTCGGCAAGAACATGGTGCTGAAGCGCTTCCACGCCCGCGCCCGCGGCCGCGGCGCCGCGATCCACAAGCCGTTCGCCCAGATCACCATCGTGGTCGAGGAAAAGCGCGAAGAGAAGAAAGAAGAGCCGAAGAAGGCCGCGGCCAAGTCCGAAGCCAAATCGGCGAAGAAATCTGACGGAAAGAAGCCGGCGGCCAAGAAGCCCGCGGCGAAGAAGGAGAAGGCCTGATGGGTCAGAAGGTCAATCCGACGGGGCTCCGCCTCGGCATCAACCGCACCTGGGATTCGCGCTGGTACGCCGGCAAGAAGGATTTCGGCCGGCTGCTGCAGGAAGACATCAAGATCCGCGAGCATCTGAGCGAGCGCCTCAAGCAGGCGGGCGTCAGCCGCATCGTGATCGAGCGGCCGCACAAGAAGTGCCGCATCACGATCCATTCCGCGCGTCCCGGCGTCGTCATCGGCAAGAAGGGCGCCGACATCGAGAAGCTGAAGGCCGACGTCCAGAAATACACCACCGACGAAGTTCACTTGAACATCGTCGAGATCCGCAAGCCCGAAATCGACGCCAAGCTTGTGGCCGAGAACATCGCCCAGCAGCTCGAGCGCCGCGTCGCGTTCCGCCGCGTCATGAAGCGCGCCGTGCAATCGGCCATGCGCCTGGGCGCGCTCGGCATCCGCATCAATTGCGGCGGCCGCCTCGGCGGCGCGGAAATCGCGCGCACGGAATGGTACCGCGAAGGCCGCGTGCCGCTGCACACGCTGCGCGCCGACATCGACTATGGCGTCGCCACTGCCAAGACGACCTACGGCACCTGCGGCGTGAAGGTCTGGATCTTCAAGGGCGAGATCATGGAGCACGACCCGTTTGCCGTGGAGAAGCGCCAGGCGGAAGCGTCCGAGCAACAGAGCCGCGGCGGCCAGCAGCGTCAACCGGCGCCGGCGCCCGCGGAGTGATGGAATAGAACGATGCTGCAACCCAAACGCACCAAGTTCCGCAAGGGCTTCAAGGGCCGTATCCACGGCGCCGCGAAATCCGGAACCCAGCTCAACTTCGGCGAATACGGCCTGAAGGCGATGGAGCCCGAGCGCATCAACGCGCGCGAGATCGAAGCTGCGCGCCGCGCCATCACGCGCGAGATGAAGCGCGCCGGCCGCGTCTGGATCCGCGTGTTCCCGGACGTGCCGGTGTCGAAGAAGCCGGCCGAAGTGCGCATGGGCGCCGGCAAGGGCGCGCCGGAATTCTGGGTCGCGCGCATCAAGCCGGGCCGCATCCTGTTCGAGATCGACGGCGTCGATCTGGTGACGGCCAAGGAAGCGATGCGGCTCGGCGCCGCCAAGCTCTCGATCGCGACGAAGTTCGTCGCGCGCGCGCTGCACGGTTAAGGGACAGGGTCATGGCGACGAAGACAAAGACGGCCAAACCGGCGAAAGCGGCGAAGACCAAGAAGGCCGCGATCAAGGAGAAGGCGGCAACCGCCTCCAAGGCCGATGAATTCCGCGGCAAGTCCGCGGACGAGCTGACCGACCAGATGGTCAAGCTGAAGAAGGAGCAGTTCAATCTGCGCTTCCAGCGCGCCAACGGCCAGCTCGAGAAGACCAATCGCGTGCGGGTGCTGCGCCGGGATATCGCGCGCATCGCGACCGTGCTGAGCGAGCAGCGCCGCAAGGCGCCGGCCGAGAAGAGATAGAGGAACGGACAATGCCGAAGCGCGTATTGCAGGGCGTCGTGGTGAGCGACAAGAACAAGAAGACCGTGGTGGTGAACGTCGAGCGGCGCTTCACCCATCCGGTGATGGGCAAGACCGTGCGCCGTTCGAAGAAGTATCACGCCCATGAAGAAACGGGCGAGTTCAAGGTGGGCGACGTCGTTCGTATCCGCGAATGCAAGCCGATTTCCAAGCTCAAACGCTGGGAAGTCGTCGAGCGCGTGGGCAAGTGAACCGCGAAAGCCCAGGAGTTAGACCATGATTCAGATGTCCACCGAGCTTGAAGTCGCCGACAATTCCGGCGCGCGCCGGGTGATGTGCATCAAGGTGCTCGGCGGCTCCAAGCG
>DATNNS010000270.1:0-2002 GCA_035601715.1 Rhizomicrobium sp. | reverse complement strand
CCCTGCTGATCCGCCGCCATCGCGCCGCGCAACACCGCGGTGAAGCATTGGCCCGGCAGGCCGGCTGTCTTGGCCTGCCAATGCCGGCCATCGGTCGTGCGGTAGACGGCGAGTTGGCCGTCGCGCGGAAAGCGGAAATTGTCGCCATCGAGCGGCGCCACGAACACCGCGCCCGAGCGGCGATCCATCACCATCGGAAAGCCGAACGAGCAGCGATGTCCGTCCGACAGCTCGCCGACCGGCAGGCCGTCTTCGATCACCTGCCAGCTGTCGCCGCCATCGTCGGAGCGATGCACGCCGCGATGCTCCTGACGGAAGATAACGTCCGCGTTGTCGGGATCGTGGGCGGCGTGATGAATGCACTGCCCGGTGGAGGCGGGCGCGGAATCCACGGCCGGGTTGACGCCCTTGTTCTTGGGATTCCAGGTCTTGCCGCCATCGTCGGTGCGGAAGAAGCCGGCGGCGGAGACGCCCACCCACATGCGGCCGGGCTTCTTCGCGTCGCTGAGGATGGTGTGCGCGCCGAGCCCGCCGAAGCCAGGCGTCCAGCTGTCGCGTGAGGGATGGTTGTTGAAGCCGTCGACCGGTTGCCAGCTTTCGCCGCGATCGCGGCTGACGAACAGGCCGGCCTCTGAGACGCCGGCATAGAGCGCGCCATGCGCCCAGTGCAGCGTCCAGATCTGGTCGACGAAACGGCCGCCGCCTTTCAACTTGCCCTCGAAATCCGCTTGCGAAACGATGCGATGATGCTCGGCATTGCCGCGATCCTCGGGCCGGTAGCGTGGCGCCGCGGCGAGCTGCTTCCAGTCTGTCAGGTCGTCGCTGGCGAAAATCGCCACACCATAGTTCGGGCTGTTTACCGCTGCATAGACGCGCCCGTCGTCGTCACGCACCGAAGCCGTGACGGGCCAGCCACGCAGGACGAAGTCTTCGCGCCACGACGCGCCTTCATTGCGCAGCACGGCGGCACCCTTGGGCGTGCCGACTATGAGTGAGGTTGCCATGCCAGTATCCCTGATCAATGCGGCATCAGAATAGCATCGCCGTCAGGGAATTCGAATGTTTGCGATGTCAATTCCAGCCGCCTCCAGACGCCGCCGGGCGGCAGCGGTGACGTCGGCGCCGAAGTGCGAGGTATGCCTCAACACGATCGCCTCGCCGGTCAGTTCCGGCATCCCGCGCTCCAGCAGCATTCGAAAGCCGGGTGTCGCTTTCTTGCTGACCGCCCAGTCCTCCAGAGTCTTGACGACCCCGTCACGCTTGACCTTTTGGCGCGTGCGGCTGAGCAACGTCGTCCGTTCACGCTCCACGGTCAGCATGAGTTCGAAGGCGTTTACGGTTCGCCAGAAATCGTAAGCAACCGTTCCTGGTTGTTCCGACGGTACCAACGCAGCCAGTTTGCGAAACGCCGCATCGGCGACGTCATCCGCCTCCTGTTCATACGCGTTCTTGAGCAATTGGCGGAGCTTGGCCGCGTCGTCGCACTGCGCGATGAAAGCAAGTATCTTCGCGTGGTCCGCCATATTATTTCTCCATCAGCCTCGGCATGATCTCGACGAAATTGCAGGGGCGGTGGCGGATGTCGAGCTGCTGTTTCAATATTCCGTCCCAGCCGTCTTTCACGGCGCCGGGCGAGCCGGGGAGGGCGAAGAGATAGGTGCCTTTCGCCACGCCGGCACAGGCCCGGGACTGGATCGTCGAGGTGCCGATCTTCTCGAACGAGATGCGGTGGAAGATCGCGGAGAAGCCGTCGATTTCCTTTTCGAACACCGATTTGAAGGCCTCGACGGTGACATCGCGGCCAGTGAGCCCGGTGCCGCCGGTGGAGATCACTGCGTCTATGGCGGGGTCGTCGATCCAGGTGCGGAGCTGGGCCGCGATTTTCGCCTGATCGTCCTTCACGATGACGCGCGCGGCTAGGACGTGCCCGGCGTCCGTGATGCGCGCCGCTAGTGTGTCGCCCGAGCTGTCGTTGGACGCGCCGCGCGTGTCCGAGACCGTC
>DATNNS010000269.1:0-3578 GCA_035601715.1 Rhizomicrobium sp. | reverse complement strand
GAGGGGGTGACGGCATCGCGCAAAACAACCTCTCGGCATTTTGTAAATGATTTCAATGGTGAAGCTGACCAATGTCGCAGGGACGAGGGCAAATCTGGAGCCCAATAGGCGGGTCTGGTGAACGAAGGAACGGGACGGTGACGGTGTATCAATTTATTCCTGCTGCGCGAGACTGCTAGATGCGAATCCTGGTCACGAACGACGACGGAATCCACGCGCCGGGCCTGGCAACGGCGGAGGCCATCGCGCGGGCGCTGTCCGACGATGTCTGGGTGGTGGCGCCGGAGACCGAGCAGTCGGGCGCGTCGCATTCGCTGACTCTCACCTTGCCGCTGCGGCTGCGTGAAATCGCGCCAAAGCGATTTGCCCTGAGCGGCACGCCGACGGATTGCGTGATGATGGGAGTCGCGGAGATCCTGAAGGACCGCAAGCCGGACCTCATTCTTTCCGGCGTCAATCGCGGCTCGAACATCGCCGACGACGTCACCTATTCCGGCACCATCGCGGGCGCGATGGAAGGCACCGCGCTCGGCATCCGCGCGGTCGCGCTGTCGCAAGCCTATGGCTTCGAGGCGGGCGACCAGGTGCGCTGGAATTGCGCCGAGACGCATGGGCCCGTCGTCGTGCGCCGGCTGCTCGAGGTCGGCTGGCCGGACGACGTGCTGATGAACGTGAATTTCCCCGATTGCGATCCGCAGAAGGTCGCGGGCACCGACATCACCGAACAGGGCAAGCGCGACATGCAGACCGCGGTGCTCGACCGGCGTGTCGACATGCGCGGCAATCCTTATTACTGGATCGGCTTCAAGCGCGTGCGCAGCGATCCGCGCCGCGGCACGGATCTCAATGCGATCTACGGCAAGCGCATCTCGATCACGCCGCTGCATCTGAACCTCACCGAATTCAAAGTGCTGGAGCGCTTGCGCGGAGCGTTCGCAAAATGAGCGCCGATCATCGGCCGGCCTCATTGCTGACGGAATTGCGCGGCCAGGGGATTTCCGACGAGCGCGTGCTCGCCGCCATCGCGCGCACGCCGCGCGAGATGTTCGTCGACGAACCGTTCGCCACCAGCGCCTGGGACAACTCCGCGCTGCCCATCGCCTGCGGCCAGACGATCAGCCAGCCTTATATCGTGGCCTATATGACGCAGGCGCTGGCGGTCGCCGGCACGCACCGCGTTCTCGAGATCGGCACCGGTTCGGGCTACCAAAGCGCGGTGCTCTCGCCGCTCTGCCGCATGGTCTATACGATCGAGCGCCACAAGCCGCTGCTGCAAACGGCGGAGGAACGGTTCAAGAAACTCAAGCTTTCCAACATCGTCACGCGCCACGGCGACGGCACCAAAGGCTGGCCGGAAGCCGCGCCGTTCGACCGCATCCTGCTCACGGCGGTCGTGCCCGAAGTGCCGGCAATCCTTACCCAGCAGTTAAAACCCGGCGGCATCCTTATCGCACCGGTAACCAAAAACGCATCGGCGGAAAGTTTTTCGCAACACTTAACGAAGATCATCAGGACCGAGAGCGGGCTGACGCAGGAGGCGTTGATCCCGGTCCTCTTTGTTCCGATGATCGCAGGCATGCCCCATGAGCCGAGCGGAAAAAATTGATGCGTTGCGCGCCGCCTTTGCCGGCGTCGCGCTGCTTGCGCTGGCGGGTTGCGCCGATACCGGACCGGAAACGCATCTGAGCTGGCCCGTCGCGACCTATTACACGGTGGTCGTCCGCCCCGGCGACAAGGTCGACGACATCGCCGCGCGCTACAATGTCTCCGCCGCCTCGGTCCTGCGCATGAACGATCTGCAGAGCAGGAGCGCGATCTATCCCGGCGAAGTGCTGCGCATTCCGCCGGGCGGTCACACGACGCGCACCACCGTCCTGCGCGAAGCCGAGAGCTCGCACATCTATGCCGTGCCGCGCACGCATGACGATCCGGTCGCCACCGTGCCGCTGCATCCGGTGCGCATCGCGCGTAACGATCCGCCGGCGCAAAACCCGCCCGCCGACGTCACGCCGGCGCAAAGCGACAGCGGCCTGCGCTTCATCTGGCCGGTCGCCGGCACGGTGATCGAAAGCTTCGGCGGCATGGCGACCGGCGAACGCAACGACGGAATCAATATCGCGGCCCAGCTCGGCGCGCCGATCCGCGCCTCGCAGTCGGGCACCGTGTCCTATGCCGGCAACGAGCTGCGCAGCTACGGCAACCTGATCCTCATCAAGCATGACGGCGGCTACATCACCGCCTATGCCCATGTCGAAAGCATCGC
This sequence comes from Rhizomicrobium sp., assembly GCA_035601715.1. Taxonomy (GTDB): domain Bacteria; phylum Pseudomonadota; class Alphaproteobacteria; order Micropepsales; family Micropepsaceae; genus Rhizomicrobium. Next base: position 1,315 of record DATNNS010000269.1, on the reverse strand, counting down.
CGTCGGCCGCGGCCAGCACGTCGAGCAGGGCCAGATCATCGGCACCGCGGGCACCACCGGCGACGTCAAGGAGCCGCAGCTGCATTTCGAAATCCGCCGAGATTCCCATCCGGTCGATCCCCGGCTGCTTCTGGTCGCCGCGCGCTGAGCTAAGCCGTTGATTCGGCGCGGTTGCATTGGGGGCGCGCGACGCTATAGTCCGCCGCGCTCAAGCATTCGGACCCCTCCATGGACATGTCGATGTTGCAGACGGTCGCGCCACTCGTTCTGGTGTTCGCGATCTTCTATTTCCTGATCATCCGCCCCCAGCAGCAGCGCGCCAAGCAGCATCGCGAGATGGTCTCCAACGTGCGCCGCGGCGACACCGTGGTGACGGCCGGCGGCCACATCGCGACCGTGTCCAAGCCCGTGAAGCCGGAAGACGAGCATGTGACCGTGGAGATCGCCGAGGGCGTGCACACCCGCGTGCTCAAGAACACGCTCAGCGAAGTGCGCCCCAAGGGCGGCGACGCCGACAAGAGCTGAGCCATGCTGCAGATCTCCACCTGGTCGCGCATCCTCACCGGGCTGATCGTCCTGGCCGGAATTCTGCTCGCCTTGCCGAACGCGCTGCCCAATTCCGTGCTGTCGCGGTTGCCGTCCTTCCTGCCGAAGGACACGGTGACGCTGGGCCTCGACCTGCAGGGCGGCTCTTATCTCCTGCTAGAAGTGGAGATGGACCAGGTCTTCAAGGGGCGCGTGGAGCAGCTCGCCGGCGACATCCGCAGCAGCCTGCGCAAGGCGCATATCGGTTACACCGATCTCAACGCCGCCGGCGACAGCGTCTCCGTGCATATCCTCGACGCGAACCGCTTCCAGGATGCGGCGACGCTGATCAAGAATCTCAATCCCGCCGTCGGCGGCTCGGTGCTGTCGGTCGGCGCTCATGCCTATGACATCACGCAGCCCGGCAACGACGCCATCGTGTTGAAGATGACCGACGGCTACAAGACGCAGGCGCAGTCGGAGATCGTCGACCAGTCCATCGAAGTGGTGCGCCGGCGCATCGACGAACTGGGCACGCGCGAGCCGACCATCGAGCGGCAAGGCGACGACCGCATCCTTGTTCAGGTGCCCGGCCTGTCCGATCCGCAGCACCTGATCGACCTGTTGGGCAAGACCGCCAAGATGACGTTCCAGCTGGTGGATGAGACCGCCGACCCCTCCTCACGCGTGCCGCCGATCGGCGACGAAGTCCTTCCGCAGATGGTGGCCAATCCCAAGCAGGTTCTACCGCCCGTCATCGTCCAGCGCCGGGTGATGGTCTCGGGCGACC
>DATNNS010000268.1:0-5806 GCA_035601715.1 Rhizomicrobium sp. | reverse complement strand
TGGTGTTGGTGCTCGACGTGATCTCGCCTGACGCCGAGATGCTTCCCTCGTTGATGAAGGCGCCTGTGAGGATGCCGGTCTGGACATAGCCTTCCGAATTGGCGCCGGAAACCCCGATGGTGCCGGTCGTTCCGACCGTGAAATTCCCGTTCAAGGCTCCCGCGAGGTCAACACCGATTTCGCCGCCCGAACTCGTCGTGCTCGTCGGCGCCATGGTGATCGCGCCGTTGATGAGGATGTTGCCGGCCACCGAATTGGGGGTGGTCGTCGAGCCGGCGTCGAGCTCGATGCCAGTCGAATCATCGCCGGTGACTTCGAGCGTCGAGCCCGCTTCGAGATCGATCGCGGTGTTGGTGGTGAGCGGCGCAGCCGCGTTCGGCAGCGGCACACCGGTGAAGACCGTTGACGTCGCCGTGGTCGGCGCGGTGATGAATATGCCGATCTTGCCGGTGCCCGATCCCTGGAGATCGATCGTTCCCTGGTTGTCGAGCGCGCCGGTGTTGCCGGTGTCGAGCTGCACGCCGATCGCGTTGGTGACACCCGTGAACTGGATGGTCCCCTTGTTGGTGATGATGTTGTTCGAATCGATCGTCGCCGCGGGGACCAGGGTATTGCTGCCCGTCGGCCCCGCCGCGACCACCGACCCGTTGGTTTCGATCACGATGTTGCCCGGCGCGCCCTTGTTGGCTTCGGCGGTGCAAACCGGCACCGTGACCTTGGTGGTGATGTCGGTGTAGTCGGTGGTGTTCGTGCTGTCGCAGCCCGTGATCGTTGCGGCATGGGCCGGCGCGCCCGCAAGGGCAGCCGCCGCGACTGTCAGCATCAACGCGCGTTTGATCACCTGAGACCTCACCTTGAAATCAGAATATATCCGGTGGGCCGAGACCCCAGCCTCAAGCCCGCGCCGCGCCCATTCCAGCGGACGCGGGCCGGCGCACCATAACCATTTTCAAAGCGGCCGCGCTAGCCGTAACAGCCCCTTTTTGTTCGACTTTTTGTTTTTTAATCAGGTATTAGCGCCCCGGAGCCCAGAATGAGTCTCCACGGGGTCCGGGCTTAACCATCGGTCAGCGAATGACGACAAACCGCCGCATCAGCTTTTCCAAGCTGTCGCAGAAGCAGGTGGCCGCCGCCGCGGCGCGCCACGAGATGCTTTATGCCGGCCGCATGGGCGGCGCGCGTGCGGTCTTCGCGTTCTGCGATCTCTCCGGGCTCGATCTTTCGGGCCGCAACCTGGCCGATGCCGATTTCACCGGCGCGGTGCTCGAGGAAGCCAACCTGGCCGGGACGCGCCTCGATTCGGCGAGCTTCTTCGGCAGCGATCTGCGCCGGGCCAACCTCGCCGGCGCTTCGCTGCGCCGTGCCGACATGCGCGGGGTGTGCCTGCGCGGCGCCAATCTGATCGGCGCCGACCTTTACGAAGCGGATTTGCGCGAAGGCACCATCGCCGAGAAAGACCGCCACGGAAATCTGCGCGTGCTGCAGCACGACATCGGCCCGGCGGAAATGCCGTCGGCGCTGCTGACCTCCGCCAATCTCGAGCGTGCGCGCATGACCGGCACCATGGCGATCCAGGCCGACTTCACCGACGCGATGATGAAAGGCTGCCGGCTGGTGCGCGCCAACTTGCGCGACGCGAAACTCACCGGCGCCAATCTGGAGAACGCCGATCTTTCCGGCTGCAATCTTTCGGGCGCGGATTTTTCCGGCGCGATCCTCATCGGCACGGTGTTGACGCTTGCCAAGCTCGACGGCGCCAATCTCGCCACCGCCCTGACCGCCAAGACCGCCGGACGCGCGATGAGCGAGCTCGCCTCGCCGATCGCCGACATTCTGGATTCCCACTCGCGCTGGGTGGAGACCGAAGGCCGCGAAGGCGGTCCGGCCGATCTCACCGGAATGGATCTGCGCACGCTGGATTCACTCGCCCATCGCTCCCTGACCGCGCTGATCGCGCCGGGCGCGGTGTTCTATGGCCTGGATCTCTCCGGCGCGCTGTTGCAGGGCAGCAATCTGGCCGGCGCGGATTTGCGCGGCACCAAATTGTGCGGCGCCGATCTCAGAGGCAGCAATCTGTGCGGCGCCAAGCTCAACAATGCCGATCTGCGCGATGTCAAGCTTGGGCCGCTGCTGATTTCCGATCAGCGCCTGCTGCCCGCGCGGCTTGACGGCGTGCAGGCGCGCTATGCCGACTTCCGCGGCGGCGACTTGCGGCGTGCGGCCTTCATCGATTCCGATCTCGCTTACGCCAATTTCGGCGATGCCGATCTGCGCGACACCGAGCTCAGCGGCGCCGTTCTCACCGGCGCCAAACTGCCGACCGGCCTGGTGGAAAGCCTGCACGCCATGACCGCGATCGCGTAATCGCCCGCGGCTTGATTATCGTTTCAATTTGCGACACGCGATCCTCCCGCTTCGCGCTTGAGGCGCGTCCCGGCCGTCTCTAAGATCATACCGCGAAGAGGGCGCACGCGCGGAGATTATAGACATGGCTTCTTCCAGCTGGACGATCGGACTGAGCGGAAATTGGACGACGGGTGCGAACTGGAGCGGCGGCGAGCCGAATTCCTCGATCGACGCGATCATCAACGCATATGGGACCTACACGGTCACGCTGGCGACGGCCGCTGCCGCGAATTCGCTGACTCTGGACGACAGCGGCGCCACGCTCTCGGAAACCGCGACGGGTTCGCTCGATATGACCGGCGACCTGGTCATCGATGCCGGCAGGGCGACCTTGCGCGGCGCCAATACCATCGGCGGCGTCACGCTCGTAAGCGGTATTTTGGAAACCGCCAACAGCGGCGCGCTGGGCACCGGTACGTTCACCTTCTCGGGCGGCGAACTCCTGGGACTGTCCAACGAGAGCTTTACCAATCAGCTTGCGATGACAGGCGACGTCACTTTCGCGGCCGCGGACGGCAAGACCCTGAATCAGAACGCGACCAGCTGGACGTTCGACGCCAGCGACCCCGGCAGCATCACGTTCGGCCGGGGCGGCAACGACGGCACGATCGTTTGGCACACCATCAGCGGCACCATTACCAACCCCGGCAATGTGACGGTGGAGATCGCCGACGGAACGGTGCAGGCCGGCGACGACACCTGGGCATTCCTGTTCGATAACGCCGCCAGGACACAGATCGACGCCGGCGCCACGCTTGACATGGCGGGCTACGGCGGTGACGTCGACAATCTTCAGGGCGCGGGCAGGATCATCAACAGCGGCGGCGCGGCAACGTTGAGTGTCATTGGCGGAGGCACTTTTTCAGGCGTTGTTTCCGGCGCGATCGCGCTCGATCTCAGCTCCGGCGCGCTGACGCTGACCGGCGCGCAAACCTATACCGGCGGCACCGAGATCGATTCCGGGGCAACGCTTCAATTGGGCGCCGGCGGCACGACCGGCGCGATATCGGGCGACATCGAGGACGACGGCACCCTGATCTACGACCATAGCGACGCGCTCACCATCGCCGCCGCGATCTCGGGCACCGGAAACGTGGTCTATGAAGGCGCGACCGGCGTGACGATCAACCGCGCGGAGAGCTACAGCGGCGACACCACGGTCACGGGCGAAAAGGTCACGACCAACAATGGCAGCGTCTTCGGAACGAGTGCTGTCACGCTCGCCGGTTCCGAACTCCTCGTCATCAGCACCCAGACCATGAGCGAGTCGCGCATCACCATGACCGGCAACACAACAATCGCCGCCGCGCACGGCAAGACTCTGACCGCGACGAGCGCCAGCACGCCATGGACTCTCGACGGCAGCAGCGGAGCCGCCACATTGAACATCGGCGACGGCGCCAATGACGGCACGGTGGTCTGGGGCACGGGTGCGGGCTGCACCGTCGTCGGCGTTGGGCATGATTTCGTCGAGGTTCATGCCGGGACCTTCAAGGCGGGCGACGGCAGTTTCGGCTTTCTTACCGAGAATGCCGGCAGCGTCACGATCGATGCCGGCGCCACGCTCGCTCTGGGCGGCTTCTCCGCGACCATCGTCGGTCTTGCGGGCGCGGGCAGCATCACCGCCGGCGCCAATGCGGCGATCGGAGTCGACGACGGGAATTTCGGCGGCGCAATCTCGGGCGTGGCTTCGCTTGAAGTCACGGGCAGCTTTGTCATGAGCGGGGCCAACACCTATACGAAAGGCACCACGATCGATTCGGATGCCGCCCTTTCGCTCGGCTCCGGCGGAACGACTGGGTCCGTCGCCGGCGGCATTGTCGACAACGGCACGCTTTTCATCGACCACAGCAACGCGTTCGCGCTAACCGGCGGACTGTCGGGCAGCGGCGCCTTGGTGCAATATGGCGCCGGTGTAACGACCATCGATCGCGCCGAGACGTACAGCGGCGGCACTTCGGTCGCGAGCGGCGAGCTCTCCATTGACCGCGCGACAGCGATCGGAAGCGGCAGCCTCTCACTTCAGGGCGGCGAATTCCTAGTCACCAATAGCGCGACGTTTTCCAATCAGCTCAGTATGAGCGGCGACATCACGATCGCGGCGGCGGACGGCAAGCAGATCAATTTCAACAGCTCGACAGGCTGGGCTCTCGACGCCACAGGCGGCGCAAGCCTCACCTTCGGCGAAGGCAGCAACGACGGTACTGTCCTCTGGCACACGCCCGCGGGCTCCAGCATCACTGACATCCAAGACTACACGATCGATGTACATGCCGGCGTGCTAAAGGCGGGGGACAGCTCGCTCGGCTTCCTGACGGACGATGCCTCGAAGACGACGATCGATTCCGGCGGCACGATCGATCTCGCCGGCTTCGCCGGCGAGATCACAAATCTTCAAGGCACCGGCCTGGTCACCAACACAGGCGCTGCGACGACGCTGGAGCTCAGTGGCGCCAATTTCGCGGGCCAGATCGATGGCGCACTTGGGGTAACCATTTACGATACGACGGTGCTGTCGGGCGGCGGGAATTTCACCGGCGATTTCACGCTGGGAAGCGGTGCGACTTTGAATCTCTCGCACGCCTGGGCGCAAGACGTCACTTTCACCAGCACCGGCGAATTTATCATGAGCTCGCCGGGGCAATACACCGGCGTCGTCGACGGCTATGCGACGGGCGATGTCGTCGACATCCGCGGCGTGAACTTCAACAGCGCGTCTTTCAGCGAGGCCTATAACGCGACAACGGGCATGCTGATGATTTCCGACGGTACGCACAGCCAGCACGTCCAATTCGCCGGCAGCTATGATTTGGGCAGTTTCGCGGCTTCATCCGACGGCGTGCACGGCACCGATATCAGCTTCTCCGACATGGGCGCCCGTCCTGTACTCGCGAGCGATCATCCGGCGGATTTCGGTCTCAGCTGAGCCCGTCTTTACAACAGTCGCACCGACACCCGCATGCTCTGAACGAGCACGCGGGTGTCGGTCTTTCGCGTTATTGCGGCGTGGTGGACTGATCCTGTGAAGTCGGCGCCTGTTGCTGCGCAGGCTGGTCCGCCGCCGGTGGCGTCGCATCGGGCGCGGCCATCGGTGACGCTTGAGGCGACGCCTGGGGCTGCGCATTTTCCGGCGGCGTCTGTGGCGCGGCCACAGACTGGTCCGGCGTGCTCAGCGTCGGCTGCTGCGGCGGCACGATGGCCGTCGGCGTGTGGGCAGCGCGAACCGTCTTGTTCACGACTTTCACCGATTGGCGCGGGGTTGCGGCCTGCGCGGGTATGCTCGGGGCGGCGACGGTCTGCGACGGGGCCGTAGCGGGCGCAGCTGCGGGCGCCAACGCGGCCGGCGCTGGCACGATCGCGCGCGGCGCCGGAATCGAAGCCGAAACGAATTGCGCCGGCT
>DATNNS010000267.1:0-4161 GCA_035601715.1 Rhizomicrobium sp. | reverse complement strand
AGCGCGTTGTTCGGGCGCGGCGTGAAATGGCGCGGTGACGGATTGGCGATCATGTCTTCCAGCGGCCGCCCCTCGGCGCGCCATTTGGGCAGCCCGCCGTCAAGCACCGCGACATCGACATGGCCCATCGCGCGCAGCATCCACCAGGCGCGCGCGGCGGAATAGATGCCCGCGCCGTCATAAACCACGATCGTGTTGCCGTCGCCGAGGCCCAGTCGGCGCATCCGGCTGGCGAATTTCGGCGCCGGGGCGAGCATATGCGGCAGCGCGCTCTTTTCGTCCGACAGATCGTCGATATCGAAGAACACGGCGCGCGGGATATGCGCGGAGCGGTATTCCGCCTTGGCGTCGCGCCCGGCTTGCGGCAAATACCAAGACGCGTCCGCCACGCGGATGTCCGGTGCGCTCAAATGCGCGGCGAGCCAGTCGGTGGAAACGAGCGGGTTCATTTTATATAGGGAACATGGATCGCGCCGCGCGGTTGCGCCAGCCAATGCGGCACCGGAAGGTTTTTCGAGCGCAGGAAATCCGGATTGAACAGCTTGCTGTGGTAACGCGTGCCGTAATCGCAGAGCACGGTGACGATGGTGTGACCGGGGCCCATCTGCCTGGCGAGCCGGATGGCGCCGGCGATGTTGACACCGGTCGAAAGCCCCATGCACAGCCCCTCATGCTCCAAGAGGTCGAAGACGACCGGCACGGCTTCTTCGTCGGGTATCTGGAACGCATCGTCGATCGGCGCGCCTTCGATGTTGGCGGTCACGCGGCCCTGGCCGATGCCCTCGGCGATCGACGAGCCCTCCATGTGCAAGGTGCCGGTCTTGATCCAGGAATAGATCGCCGCTCCCATCGGATCGGCGGCGGCGATGCGGATGGCGGGGTTGAATTCCTTAAGCCCGATGGCGACGCCGCCCAGCGTGCCGCCGCTGCCCACGGCGCAGATGAATCCGTCGACGCGGCCCTTCGTCTGCTCCCAGATCTCGCGCGCGGTGCCTTCGATATGGGCCTGGCGGTTGGCGATGTTGTCGAACTGGTTGGCCCATAGCGCGCCGTTCTTTTCAGTCGTGGCAAGCTGCTCGGCCAGACGTCCGGAGAGCCTGACGTAATTGTTGGGGTCCTTGTAGGGCACCGCCGGGCATTCGATCAGCTCGGCGCCGAGCAGCCGCAGCGCATCCTTCTTCTCCTGGCTCTGCGTGTCGGGGATGACGATCACGGTGCGGAAGCCGAGCGCATTGCCGACCACGGTCAATCCGATTCCGGTATTGCCCGCCGTACCCTCGACGATCACACCGCCCGGCTTCAGCGTGCCGCGCGCGATGGCGTCTTTGACGATGAACAGGGCGGCGCGGTCCTTGACCGACTGGCCCGGATTCATGAATTCAGCCTTGCCCAGGATTTCGCAGCCGGTGAGATCGCTGGCGCGATTGAGCCGGATGAGCGGCGTGTTCCCGATCGCGGCCAGCGCGTCGCGTTTGATATCCATGGAGACTTAACAATGACTTTGCCCCGCCGAACCTAGTGGCCCCCCTTTGAGCGGCGCAAGCCCTGGGACGGCTTTTTGCTTTGCGCGGAGGATGTTTGGCGGCCGCGTTAACGCACAGCCTGAAGCAATCGGCGCGCCGGCTTCGCGGCGCCGGGGATGGGCGGTTCAGCGGTGGAACCAGTTCGAGGCTATCGCGTTCTGCCAACGAGGGTGAACCGTTTTCGGGGTAAAGCCAGTGCGTGTGTTGGATTTTCCGGGCGGCAAGCCTGCCTCCCCGCTGGCTTATCTGGCCCTCAATCGCGCGCTGACCGATGGCGATGGCCTCCTCGACTGCCTTCCCATCGGCGTTTACACCTGCGACCGGCAAGGCCTGCTTGTCCAGCACAACCGCCGCGCCGCCACGATCTGGGGCCATGAACGCCAAGCCGGCGAGGCACTTGCCGATCCGGCCGTTGCCGAGGTGTTGCAGAGCGGCACGCCGGTGCGAGACCGCGAGAGCATTGTCGAGCGGGCGGATGGCAGCCGCGTTAACGTCCTGACCAATGTCGATCCGCTGTACGACGACGAAGAGGTTTTCGTCGGCGTCGTGAGCTGTTTCCAGGACATCACCGAATTCCGGCAGGCACGCGCCAAGCTGCACGATCAGGAACAATCCTTCCGCGACCTGCTCGAAGCATTGCCGGCAGCGATCTATACCACCGACGCCGACGGCAAGGTGACGTTCTTCAATCGCGCCGCCGCCGCGCTCTCTGGCCGCGAGCCGAAACTTGGCGAGGACGAATGGTGCGTCACCTGGCGGCTTTACAAGACCGACGGCACGCCCTTGCCGCATGACGAGTGTCCGATGGCGATGGCGCTCAAGAGCGGCGAGCCGATCCGCGGCGCGGAAGCCATCGTCGAACGTCCCGACGGCGCGCGCTTCCCGATGGTCCCCTATCCGACGCCGCTGCGCGACGCCAACGGCAAAGTCGTCGGCGCGGTCAACATGCTGGTCGACATCAGCGAGCGCAAGAAAGCCGAGATGCAGCAGAAGGCGCTGATCGACGAAGTCAATCATCGCGTCAAGAACACGCTGGCGACGGTGCAATCCCTCGCCGGACAGACATTGCGCGGCGCTGCCGTGCCGAAAGAAGTGCGCGACACGTTCGAGGCGCGCCTGCTCGCGCTGAGCCGGGTGCACGACCAGCTCGCGCGCGAGCAATGGGAACGCGCCGAGATCGAGACCGTCCTCAAAGATGTCTTCGCGCCGTATCGCAATGGCCATGCCGACCGCATTCGCCTCGGCGGGGCTGCGGTGCGGCTGAAACCCAAGGTCGCGCTGACGCTTGCGATGGTGCTGCACGAACTCGCCACCAATGCGATGAAATACGGCGCGCTGTCGGCGCCGGACGGAACCCTGACTGTCACCTGGCGGCTGGCAAACAACCGCTTGCGCATCGACTGGCAGGAAGCCGGCGGACCGCTCGTCGTCGTGCCGCGCGAGCAAGGCTTCGGCACTCGGCTGCTCAAGCGCGGCATTGAGCAGGAGCTTGGCGGCACGGCGCATCTGGCTTTCGATTCTGCCGGCGTACGCTGCACGATCGACATTCCCATGCCGGCCTGAATGTCCGTCCCCGCGCGCGCTCGATGCATGACGGCAATGGCGATTCGCGGAGCGCCATGAGCGAGGCAGCCGAACTCCAGGTCTTGAAGATTCTCGTGGTCGAGGACGAGAGCATCGTGTCATTCCTGATCGAGGATACGCTGATGCTGCTTGGCTGCGGCGAGGTTTGGCATGCCGGCGCCATTGCCGAGGCGCTGACGCTCCTGCAGGACAGGAAGCCGGACGCGGCGGTGCTCGACGTCAACCTGTCCGGCATGCCCGTCTACCCGGTGGCCGAACGGCTGGCCGCGCTCGGCGTCCCGTTCGTCTTCGCCACGGGTTACGGAAGAAACGGGCTGGCGCCCGAGTGGCGCGACCGTCCCGTCATCCAGAAGCCGTTCGACGAGAACACGCTGGTGGGCGGCCTCACGCAGGCGCTTGCGGGCTGAGCCCGTTGTAACTCGGCCTTAACCAACATCGTTTACATTTGCCGCGTTCGTTCTGGGGGCAGTGCCATGCCGCGGTCCAACGCAACGCTCGAGCCGATCGCCAGTTCGGATGGCGACAAATTCCTGCTCATCCTCGTGGTGGCGATTGTCGTGTGCGTCGTGACGCCCGCGCTCTACGTCGCCGCGACGGCGGTGCAGGGCCTGTTCGTGTCGGTGCCCTGAGCGGCGCCAGCGCGTCTTCCATTTTGCAATGTCGGGAAACTGGCTCCGCGGGTAGGATTCGAACCTACGACCAGCCGGTTAACAGCCGGCTGCTCTACCACTGAGCTACCGCGGATCAGGGTCGCGCTGTCTAGCGCAGCAACTCCTCATTCGCCACACCAATCTTCCGCCGCAAGAAAAAAGGGCCGGGTGTGAGCCCGGCCCCAAGGCGTTGGGTAATGGTGGGGTGTCTTCAAGGGAAGACGGCGGGATGATGGCAGGCTAAGGTTAACAAAAGCTTAACAGCGCGTACCGTCCGTAGGGGTAACAGCAATAAACCAAGGAAGATGTGGGTGGGGCGAGGGGGATTTCGGGGGGCGAGAAGTTGGCTCGCCAAGCGTAGCGCGCGGCAGACAGCCCGGGCTTAGCCCGCCGGGCAGGCTCCG
>DATNNS010000266.1:0-4790 GCA_035601715.1 Rhizomicrobium sp. | reverse complement strand
GAGAAGCCGCCCGCCAGAAGCCACGGCCCCGCCACGATGCGCTCGACGATCAGCAGGCGCTCGCGGATACGCGTGCGTGCCTTCTCGCGCAGGCCCTCCGCTTCGTGCGCGGGCACGAAGCGCTGCGGATAGTCGGTGATCTCCACCATCGGATAGATTTCCGACGCCATGAAGGCGAGCCAGCGATAAGCCTGCGCGCGCTCCTTGCCGGCTTGTGCCGGAAGTAGCTTCGCATTGGGGAAATGATCGGCGACGGTGAGAAGGATGGCGGCGGATTCCGTGATGATCTCGCCCTCGGGCAATTTAAGCGCCGGGATTTTTCCGCTCGGATTGATCGCGAGGAAGTCGGGCTTCTTCTGCTCGTCGTTTCTGAGCGACACAAGATGGAATTCATAAGGCGCGCCGGCCTCCGCCAGCACCGCTTCGGCGGAAAACGCGCCCGAGCCTTTGTCGCCGAAGATCGTGTAGCTCATGGCGAGTCTCCTGATGGCCCTGTCCGAAAGATAGGCATCGCCAGCGAAAAGCAAAAGGCCGCGATCGCTCGCGGCCCCTGCATATTCCGCAATGCCGCGACGCTTAGCGCGAATAAAACTCGACGATCAGGTGCGGCTGCATCTGCGAGGCGTAGGGCACGTCTGAGAGCTTGGGCGTGCGCAGGAACTTGGCGGCCATCTTGTCGTGGTCGGCATTGACGTAGTCCGGCACGTCGCGCTCGCCGCTCTTGGCGGCTTCCAGCACCAGCGCCATTTCGCGCGCCTTGGCCGTAAGCTCGATCGCGTCGCCCTCTTTGACTTGGTACGACGAAACCGTGACGCGCTTGCCGTTGACCTTCACATGGCCATGGGAAACCAGTTGGCGCGCGGCGAATGGCGTCGGCACGAACTTGGCGCGATAGACCACCGCGTCGAGACGGCGCTCGAGCAGGCCGATCATGTTCTCGCCGGTGTCGCCCGGGCGGCGGGAGGCCTCGGTGTAGTATTTGCGGAACTGACGCTCGTTGATGTTGCCGTAATAGCCTTTGAGCTTCTGCTTGGCCTGCAGCTGCGTGCCGTAATCGGAAAGCTTCTTGGCGCGGCGCTGGCCGTGCTGGCCTGGTCCGTAGGAGCGTTTGTTCACAGGGCTCTTGGGACGGCCCCAGATGTTCTCGCCCATGCGGCGGTCGAGCTTGTATTTGGCGTTGGCGCGTTTCGTCATTTAAGGTCCGAACCTTGGGTCAAAATCGGCGTAAAACCGGGATTTTCGCGAGGTGCCCCGCGAAGGTCGGGCACTATAGCCATGCGCCTTTGCCTGTCAAACGCAGGCTTTTAGCGCCCGCGCCGGTAGGACAGAACCTGCAGAATCAGCGCCGCAACCGCGACGATCAGCCCCGCGACAGAGATGATGGCGTGGTTTCCGTGCATGGCAGACCCCGGACCTGCGGCCGAAGATTACCGGCGGGCAAGAAACGCAGCAAGGGAGCCGGGACGAAGCTTAAAAGTCGGCAAGCGACCCGCTATACGAAAGAGGTTCGCGGGCGTGGCGGAACGGTAGACGCAACGGACTTAAAATCCGTAGGGGCGAAAGCCCTGTGGGGGTTCAAGTCCCTCCGCCCGCACCACCGGCTCGCCGACGTCGTCTCGGCGAAAACGTCCGGCATGATGGCCCCCAGCAGCGCAGCGCCCGGGTCGCATCATAGGGCGGTCAGGCGCTTTTTCGAAGTTCGAAATCGGCCGGGTTGGGCGCGAGTGTTGCGCTCCAGTAATCCACCAGCGGGAACGGCCAGTTCTGGCTGACGCGGCCGGTCTCGTTCTTGTACCAGCTTGAGACCTGCGGCTGGCCCCAGGCCATCTTGGCGTTCATCGTGTCGACGCGTTCGTTATATGCATCATGCACGCCCTCTTTTGGCTCCAGCGTGGCATTGCCGGTTTCCGCCAGCAACTTCAGGCAGCCCATGATGTAGCGCACGCTGCATTCGGAGAAGAAGATGATGCTGCCGTTGACCACGATATTGGTGTTGGGCCCGTAGATCATGAAGAAATTGGGAAAGCCCGGCACCGTCATGCCGAGATAGGCGCGCGCATCCCCCGCCCATTTATCATGCAACTCCACGCCATCACGGCCGATGATCTTGTAAGTGCGCAGGAACTTGCTGGCATGGAATCCAGTGCCGTAGATCAGCACGTCGGCGTCATATTGCGCGCCATTTTTCGTCTTTACGCCGTTGGCGTTGATCTCTGCGATCGGGTCGGTGACAAGCTCGACATTGTCGCGTGTCAGCGCCGCCACCCATACGCCGTTGTCGCGCAGCGAACGTTTTCCGCCGAACGGATAGTCCGGGATGATCTTGTCAAGCAGCTCGGGCGCGGCATCCGTCTGCGGCTTAATGGCGGCTATCAGCATCTCGCGCAGCATGGCGCTCGCGGGCGACACTGCGTTGGGCGGACCGTTCCAGGTCGGGTCGGCCTTGACGAATTCATAGACGCCGTCGGTCAGCGCCCAGAACAGCCAGAAGCGGTACCATTTGCCGTAATAAGGTGCGTGCTCGAGCAGCCATTTTTTCCCTTCGCCGACCTTGTTGTGATAGTCGGGCGTCGGCCCGAGCCAGGGCGGCGTGCGCTGGAACACTTTCATGTCGGCGACGTCGGGTGCGATCTCGGGCACGAACTGGAAGGCCGACGCGCCGGTGCCGATCACCGCGACGTGCTTGCCCTTCAGGTCCACGTCATGGCGCCATCGTGCGGAGTGGAAGGCGGGCCCTTTGAATTCTTCTAGGCCCTTGATGTCGGGCAGGCGCGGCTGGTTGAGCTGCCCCACCGCGCTCACCACCGCATCGGCGACGAGCGTTTCCTCGCGGCCCGATTTGTCGCGCGTCTTCACATGCCACTTCGATGTTTTTTCGTCGAAGCGCGCTTCGACGACCTGCGTCTCGAAGCGGATGTTCCGGCGCAGGTCGTATTTGTCGGCGGTGCGGCGGAAATAGCCGAGCAGCACGTCCTGCGTCGAGAAGAAATAGGGCCAGTCGTGGTTCGGCTCGAACGAGAAGGAATACATATGGTTGGGATTGTCGACGCGGCAGCCCGGATAGGTATTCTCGAACCAGGTGCCGCCGACGTCGGCGTTCTTTTCGATCACATCGAACGCGATGCCCGCCTGCTTGAGGCGGATCGCGGTCAGCAATCCCGACATGCCGGCGCCGATCACCACCACGCGCAGGTCCTTGCGCCGCGCCTCGAGCTTGGCGCCTTCCCAGCGCGGATGTTTCGCATCCTGTCCGGACAGTCCTAGCTCTTCTTCCATGAACGGAACATAGTGAGCCGGAATATCGACGCCCGCGATGAAGTCCATCATCCGGCGCACGGTATCCTGCGAAGGCGGAGGCGGCAGCTTGCCGTCGCCCGCGCGATATTTCGTCAGCGCCGCGCGCGCTTTGTCGCGCAGCTTCTCCTGCACGTCGGGCGCATAGCCGCCGAGCCGGCCGTCGGCGAAAAAGTCATAGACGGGTCGCGGGAATTCATCGAGCAGACTCGCATCGCCCGTCAGATGCACCAGCGACATCAAAAGCGCCGGCAGATGGGCTTCCTGCAGGCCCAATTCGAGAAGATCGTCGGCCATGGCTTTCACTCGGATGATTGTTCGGTCAATCTTGGTCTGCCGTGCGCGGCAAGGTCAAGCAATCGAGGGCTAGAGGCATGACGGACCAGCCGATTCTGCTCGTGGACGCTCCGGCAACGCATGTCCGCCGCCTGACGCTCAACCGGCCCGAGAAGCGTAACGCGCTGTCCAACGATCTGCGTGCGGCGATCTTCGAGGCGCTGGAAGCCGCGGACCGTGATGAGGCTGTACGGGTGACGATCCTTCGCGGTGCGGGCTCCTGCTTCTCCGCGGGCTACGATCTGTCGCGCGAAGGCACAGCGCAGGAATTGCCGTTCCAGACCGCGGCCGGTGCCGGCCAGTGGGCGCGGCATGCGGTGGAGGGATGTTTCCGTATCTGGGATCTGGCCAAGCCCGTGATCGCCCAGGTCCATGGCTGGTGCCTGGCCGGCGGCTCGGAGCTCGCGACCGCCTGCGATCTGGTTTACGTCGCGGACGATGCGCAGATCGGCTATCCGCCGGTGCGTATGATGAGCCCGCCGGACAACCAGTTCCATCCCTGGCTCTGCGGCTTGCGTCCCGCCATGGAGATGATGCTGACGGGCGATGCGGTGAGCGGTATCGAGGCCGCGCGCGCGGGCTTCGCCAATCGCGCGTTTCCGCAGGCGTCGCTGGAAAGCGAAACGCTCGCTATCGCGGGGCGCATCGCGAAGATCCCGACCGAAGTGCAACAAATGAACAAGCGCAGCGTACATCGCGCGATGGAGATCATGGGCCTGCGTGCCGCGATTCGCGCCGGCACCGAGATCCAGGCGTTGGCGCTGACAACACGAAGCTCGCGCGAGACGTTCGCGGCATTCCAGGACGGCGTGACAAAGGGCTTGGACGCGCGCGACGGCGCGTTCGGAGATTACCGCACGAAGAAATAATTTACGACGTCGCAACGATCCGCTCTGGATGGCCCGTCAGCGCCTTGATCTTGCGCTCCTTGGTCACCGCGACGCGCGCGCCTTCATTATGCGTGAACATCTCGAGATTGTCGTTCTCGTCATCGGTCACCGGCGTCATCGCGAGATCGGTGTAGCTGAGATTCGCGGGATCCGCGTAGACGTTGCGCGCGAGGCGATGGATGCGCCAGGCGTGCTGCGCAAGCCGCACATGCTTGGCCACGAACTCGGCCGCGAATTTCGGATAGAAGCGCCAGCGGGGCTCGATCGCCA
>DATNNS010000265.1:0-15181 GCA_035601715.1 Rhizomicrobium sp. | reverse complement strand
GGCGGCGAGACATTCATCGATGGTGAGCCGGAAGCAGGTCGCGCCCATGTTCATCGCCAGCAGAATCGAAGTGAGCGGCGACGTGCCGGGATTGCTGTCGGTGGCGAGCGCGATGGGCACGCGATGCTTGCGCAGCAAGTCGACCGGCGGCTGCCTGGTCTCGCGCAGGAAATAGAACGCGCCAGGCAGCAGCACCGCGACGGTCTTCGCTTTCGCCAGCGCGGCGATGCCGGCTTCCTCGCTGTGCTCGAGATGATCGGCGGACAGCGCCGCGAAGCGCGCGGCGAGGGCGGCGCCGTGGCCGTCGGAAAGCTGGTCGGCGTGGAGCTTCACTTTCAGGCCATGCGCGGTCGCCGCCGCGAACACCAGCGCGGTCTGCTCGGACGAGAACGCGATCGTTTCGCAGAAAGCGTCGACCGCGTCGGCCAGGCTGTCGCGCGCGATGGCCGGGATCACCTCGCGGCAGACCAGATCGATATAGGCGTCCTTGTCGCCGCCGGCTTCGGGTGGCAGCGCGTGCGCGGCGAGGCAGGTCGTCGAAACCGCAATCTTGCGCAGGCTTGCCAAGGCGCGGGCGGCGCGCAACTGTTTCATCTCGTGCTCGAGCGACAGTCCGTAACCCGATTTGATTTCGACAGTGGTGACGCCCTCGGCGATCAGCGCGTCGAGGCGGGGCAGGGCGGCGGCGATCAGATCGGCTTCGCTCGCCGCGCGAGTCGCCTTGACGGTGGACAGGATGCCGCCGCCGGCGCGCGCGATCTCTTCATAGGTCGCGCCGTTGAGCCGCATCTCGAATTCGCGGGCGCGGTCGCCGGCATAGACCAGATGCGTGTGACAGTCGATCAGGCCCGGCGTGATCCAGCGGCCCCCGCAGTCGATGCGCTCGCCGCCGTCGAAGGATGGCGCGTCCGCCGCTGCGCCGGCAAAAACGATCCGCCCGTCCGCGGCGGCGATCGTGCCGCGCTCGACGATGCCGAGACCCGGCGGCGTCAGCGCCGCCAGCCTTGCATTGTGCCAGACGCGGTCGCAGCGCATTCTTGCCCTTGGCGGAAATGTCAGGACCGTCTCTTATGTCTCTCCGCCCGGGGTTGCAATCGCCGCCATGAGTCTCTGGTTCCAATCCGCACTTCTGCCGCAAGGCTGGACCGAATCGGTTCGCCTCCAGATCGCGGGCGGCCGCATCGCGCGCATCGAGACCGCTGTCGCGGCAGGCGCCGGTGACGAGCGTCACGCCGTCGCCGTTCCAGGTCTCTGCAACGTGCATTCGCACGCGTTCCAGCGCGGCATGGCGGGGCTCGCCGAAACGCGCGGACCGGCGAATGACAATTTCTGGACCTGGCGCGAAGTGATGTACCGCTTCCTCGATCGACTCACGCCCGACGATGTCGAAGCGATCGCGGCGCTCGCCTATGTCGAGATGCTCGAGCGCGGCTTCACGCGCGTCGGAGAATTTCACTATCTGCATCACGATCCGAGCGGCGCGCCTTATGCCGACGTCGCCGAGCTGGCCGCGCGCATCGCGGCCGCGGCGTCGCAGACCGGAATCGGATTGACGCTGCTGCCGGTGTTCTACGCCCATTCCAATTTCGGCGGCGCGCCGCCGGTGCCGGGTCAGCGCCGCTTCATCAACAGCGTCGACGGTTTCGCCGCGCTGATGGAAAGAAGCCGCGCCGTCATCGCGGTGCTCGACGACGCCAACATCGGTGTCGCGCCGCACAGCCTGCGCGCGGTCACGGCGGATGAACTGGACGCGATTGTGCCGCTTGCCCAGGGCGGACCGGTCCATATCCATGCGGCGGAACAGACCAAGGAGGTCGACGATTCCGTCGCATGGTCCGGCGCGCGGCCGGTCGAATGGCTGCTCGGCAATGCGTCTGTCGATGCGCATTGGTGCCTCGTCCACGCCACGCACGTGACGGACAGCGAAACCGTGCGGCTGGCGAAATCCGGCGCAGTGGCGGGGCTCTGCCCGATTACCGAAGCCAATCTGGGCGACGGGGTATTTCCGTCGGAATCCTATCTCGGAGCCGGTGGGCGCTTCGGCATCGGCACCGATTCCAACATTGTCATCGACCCGGCACAGGAGCTGCGCGCCGTGGAATATGCCCAGCGGCTCACCCGCCGCGCCCGCAACGTGCTCGCGCCAGCGGCCGGCAGTTCCACCGGTCGTGCTTTGTTCGACGCGGCGCTGGCCGGCGGCGCCCAGGCATTGGGTCAGGTTGCGGGTCTGGAGGTGGGCGCCCCCGCCGATATCGTCGCGCTGGACACCGCCAGTCCCGCCCTGATGGGCCGCGGAGGCGACGTCCTGCTCGACAGCTGGATCTTCGCGGGCGGGGCGGTGGATTGCGTCTGGCGCTTCGGCCGCAAGGTGGTGGCCGGCGGGCAACATGAGGGCCGGGTTGCCGTTGCGCAACGTTACGGAAGCGTCCTGAAAAAGCTGTTGGCATAGCAGCCAGCCGCCGCCGAATCGGGCATGGTGCGGTCAGTTGGGGGCGCCGTCGTGCTAAGAATTCCGTCATGGTGAGGAACTTCCAGGTCCATCTTCCGGTGGAGCACCCGGCGTCCGTGCGGCTGGAAAAGACCGCGCGCGGCGCCCGCTTCATCGCCGAGGGCGACTGGACCATGCCGGAAATCCCCCGGCTGGACCGCGAGCTGCATCATCTGGATTACGGCGACGCGCGCGAGGTGCAGATCGACGGCTCCGGCATCGAACTGCTCGACAGCGCCGGCGCCTGGCTGCTGCTGCGCTCCAAGCGGGCGCTCGAAGCGGGCAATGTCCGCGTCGGCGCGTTCACTGTTCCCGAGCGCTACAAGCCGCTGCTCGATACGATGGAGAGCGACCACAGCGTGCCGCCCGTCGCCCATCCGCCGCATCGCGGGCTGATCGGCTTGCTGGAGCGCATGGGCAAGGGCACCGTGCATTCGCTGCGGCAGGGCTACGACCTGCTGGGCTTCCTGGGCCGCGTGACGGTGGAAACAGGCGAAGCGGCGCTGGCGCCGCGGCGCGAGCTTCCCTGGCCCGCCTTCATCCACCAGATCGAGGAGACCGGCGTCACCGCGCTCCCCATCGTGGGCATGCTCGCCTTCCTGCTGGGCGTTGTGCTCGCCTATCAGGGCGCCGATCAGCTGAAGCGCTTTGGGGCGCAGATCTACACCATCGATTTCCTCGGCGTCGGCTTCCTGCGCGAGCTGGGCGGTCTCGTCACCGCCATCATCATCGCCGGCCGCTCGGGTTCGGCCTTCACCGCCCAGATCGGCACCATGCGCGTCAACGAAGAGACCGACGCGATGCAGACCATCGGCCTCAACATCGCCGAGGTTCTGGTGCTGCCGCGCGTGCTCGGCCTCATCATAGCCCTGCCGCTGCTCACTTTCTTCGCCGACGTGGTGGGCATCATCGGCGGCATGGTGATGACCTATTTCGATCTCGGCATCACCATCCCGGCCTTCATGCGCGAATTGCAGGGCGCCATCAACGTCAACACGCTGATGGTGGGGCTGATCAAGGCGCCGGTCTTCGCCTTCGTCATCGCGCTGGTCGGTTGTTTCGAAGGCATGCGGGTGGAGCGCAACGCCGACAGCGTGGGCAAGCTCACCACGCGCTCGGTTGTGGAATCCATCTTCCTGATCATCGCGCTCGACGCGGCGTTCTCGATCGTATTCTCGGTGATCGGCATATGAGCGGTATCGGGAAAGACAATGTCGTCATCAGGATTCGCGGCCTCGTAAACGGGTTCGGTCCCGGCAGCGTGATCCACGATCACATCGACCTCGACGTCATGCGCGGCGAGGTGCTGGGCGTGGTCGGCGGATCGGGCGCCGGCAAGTCGGTGCTTCTGCGCTCGATCATCGGCCTCAACCATCCCATGGCCGGCAGCATCAAGGTGTTCGGCCAGGAAACCGTCGGCATGGAGACCGACCAGCTGCGCGGCATCCAGCTGCGCTGGGGCGTGCTGTTCCAGGAAGGCGCGCTGTTCTCCTCCCAGACCGTGGCGCAGAACATCCAGGTGCCGATGCGCCGCTGGACGCACATGTCGCAAAGCCTGATGGACGAATTGGCGGCGCTCAAGATTTCGATGGTCGGTTTGCCCGAGGACGCGGCCAAGAAATACCCGTCGGAGCTCTCCGGCGGCATGAAGAAGCGCGCCGGCCTGGCGCGCGCGCTGTCGCTCGATCCGGAGCTGCTGTTCCTCGACGAGCCGACCGCGGGCCTCGATCCGATCTCGGCCGCCGAGTTCGACGAACTGATCCGCCGGCTGCAGCAGAGCCTGGGGCTGACCATCTTCATGGTCACCCACGATATCGATACGCTGCGCGCCACCACCGACCGTATCGCCGTTCTGGTGGACAAGAAGATCAAGGTGGGCACGATCAAGACGCTGATCCACGACACCAATCCGTGGATCCAGGAATACTTCTCCGGCCCGCGCGGCCGGGCCGCACTGGACGCTTGAGGGGATAGCCTATGGAAACCAAAGCCAATTACGTCGCGGTCGGCGCTTTCGTGCTGGCCTGCGTGCTGGGCGCGGTGGTCGCGCTTCTGTGGCTGGCCGGCGCGCAATATTCCGAGGAGTATGCCTATTACCGAACGGTCTTCACCGGCGGCGTGACAGGCCTCGGCGACGGCACGGTGGTGCGCTACAACGGCATCAATGTCGGGCACGTCTCCAAGCTCGATTTCGATCCCGACGATCCCAAGAGCGTGGTCGTCACCCTGCAGATCAATCCGGTCCTGAAGATCCACTCCGACTCCGTCGCGTCGATCGCGAGCGAAGGCCTGACCGGCGGCTCCTATGTCGAGATCGACGGCGGCTCGAAGGACAAGCCCGTCCTCAAGCAGACGATGTTCGGCGCCTATCCGACCATCGCGTCGCGGCCGTCGACCCTGGCCCAGCTCGAGCAGTCCGCGCCGGAGCTGTTCGCCAAGATCAACAAGATCGCCGACAAGATAAACAACATCCTCGACGACAAGAACCAGAAGGCGATCGCCCAGATCCTCGCCAATCTGAACACGACGACGGCCGCGATCGCGGCGCACTCGGCCGACATCGAGCGCACGCTGACCAACGTGTCGAGCGCCACGGCCAAGCTCGACACCGACCTGTCCGACCTGCACGTCACGCTGGCCGGCGCCAACGGCACGCTGACCCGGATCGACCGGCTGGCGGACGACGCCGACAGTGCGGTCAATGGCGCGCAGATCGGCCAGCTTTCCGGCCAGGTGCGCGTGCTGGCGCAAAGCCTGACCAAGCTCACCACCCAGCTCAGCCACGAACCCACCAGCCTCATCTTCGGCGACCGTCGCAAGGGATACACACCCCAATGACAAGCAAATCACGCTTCGCGCTGCGCGCGCTCCTGATCGGTGCAACTCTCGCACTTGCCGGCTGCAGCATCGGGCCGTCCAGCCCGCCGGCGCAGATCTATGTGCTGGAGCCGCCGTTCGCGGCCCTGACCGACGTGCCGATGTCGGGTGCGCAGCTCGCCGTTGCGGCGCCCGATCTCGCCAATGTGCTGGACACCCAGCGCATCGCGCTCAGCCGCGGCCAGAACATGGATTACTATGCCGACGCGCAATGGACCGACAACACCGAGCGCCTGCTGCAGACGCTGCTGGTCGAGGCGTTCGAGAAGAGCGGCAAGATCGGCTCGGTCGGGCGCGACAGCGACGGCATCCACGCCGACTACATCCTCGACACCGAGCTGCGCGATTTCGCGGCGCATTACGCGGGTGCCGACGGCGCGCCGACGATCACGGTCGACATCGAGGCCAAGCTGGTCACCTCCGACCGCCGCACCGTGGTGGCGACGCTGGATGCGAGCAAGACCGCGCCGGCGTCGGTGAACAGCGTGCCGGCGGTGGTTGCCGCGTTCAATCAGGCGACCGGCGCGGCGCTGGAAGACATCGTGAGCTGGACGCTGCGCAAGACCGCGGCGCCCGTGCAGCAGTCCGACACCGCTGCGCCCGCCACGCCGCACCACGGCCATCGCCGTCGTCGGTAGGCTGCACGCTATCTAATGCGACGCGCTGTTCTGATCGGGCGGATCGAACAGCCCGCCCGTGATCGCGGCCGGCACGCCGATCGCCAGGCCCGCGAGCATCAATCCCCAGAGCACCCAGATGATCGTGCGCTCGGCCTTGAGCGCCGCCTTGACCGCGGGCGCGCCGGCATTGCCGGTCTGGCGCTGGGCGCCGAGCACCAGCTTGACCATCACCGGAATGGCCGAAAACGCGAAGGCCGCGACAAGCCCGAACATCAGGATCATCATCGGGACTTTCAGCCGGCCCGGATCGGCGGGCAGCACGCCTTCGGCCTGCAGGATGCTGCCGCCCCAGCCGATGATCAGCATCGCGGCGAACAGCGAGGCGCAGATGATGACGTGGGCGCGCAGACTGAGCATGGGAAGCCCTTAGCGTGTGTATAGTAGCGCCGATGACCGCTTTGTAACAAACCCCGTGACCCAGCCGAATACCTCTTTTGCGGACGCCGAGGACCTCATGCGCGCGGGCCTGGACGGCGACGAGGCCGCCTATCGCCGGTTGCTGCAAGCGCTTGCTCCGCAAATACGCGCGATGGCGCGGCGCCGGCTGGCGGGCCTCGGCTCGGCGGATGTGGAGGATGTGGTTCAGGAGACGTTGTTGGCGATCCATCTGAAGCGCCATACCTGGCGGCGCGACGAGCCCTTGCGGCCTTGGCTCAATGCGATCGCGCGCCACAAGCTGATCGACGCGATGCGCCGGCGCGGCCGGCGCGGCGAAGTGCCGATCGACGATCTCGCCGATGTGCTGCCCGACAGCACGCCGCCCGCCGAAACCTCGCAAGGCGAGCTCGGGCGGCTGGTCGGTCGTCTCGAAGGCCGCCAGCGCGACGTCGTGCGCGCGATTTCGCTGGACGGCGAAAGCATTTCCGATGCGGCCGCGAAATATTCCATGAGCGAGGGTGCCGTGCGCGTCGCGCTGCATCGCGGCCTGCGCAAGCTCGCGACCCTTTATCGCGCGGGCGGGACGCCATGAACACGGACAAGCTCATCGCCGCGCTGGCCGCGGACGGAAAGCCGGACATGCCGCCCGGTCGCATGGTGTTGTCGGCCGCGCTCGCGGGCTTCGTCATCGCGGCGGTTCTGTTCTTCGCGATGCTGGGTCCGCGGCCGGACTTCATGGCGGCGATTCACACGCCGCGCTTCGTCTTCAAATTCGTCGTGACGCTCGCGCTGGCGGCGAGCGCCGCGATCCTGGTCGCGCGCGCCGCCCGGCCGGCTGCGTCCGCAGGCCCGAACGTGCTGTTGCTGCTCACGCCCACGCTTCTCGTTTTGGCCGTTGTCGCCGAGCTGTTTCTCGAGCCGGCCAATTCCTGGACAAAGTGGCTGATCGGCCACAATGCGCGCGTCTGCATGCTCTCCATCCCCATCCTGTCGCTGGGGCCGTTGGCAATCCTTCTGGTTGCGCTCCGTCAGGGCGCCACAACCGAGCCCGGACGCGCGGGCCTGTTGGCGGGGTTGGCGGCGGGTGGGCTGGGTGCCGCGCTCTACGCCGCCCATTGCCCGGACGATTCACCCCTGTTCGTCGCGGTCTGGTATACCCTCGCAATTGCACTCATCGCGCTGATCGGCGGGATCGCGGGCCGCCGCATGCTGCGCTGGTAGGCGGCAAACGAGACGAATTGTCACTGCGCTGTGGATTGAACAAACTTCCCGCTTCTCTAGTTTCAAAATCGTTCGCGTCAACGCGGACGTACCCGTACCATTACACGGGCAACGAGAATCAGGGCAGGACATGTCACCGCGTTTGTCAGGCGTCAGCAGCGAAGTCGATCCGCAGCATCTCGAACATCCCACACTCGGTTTCCTGAAAGATTATTGGGAGCGCAAACGCGCGGACCGCGCGATGCCGGCGCGCGCCGACATCCGCCCGGCCGAGATGAAGGAACACCTGGGCTGGATCGTGCTGCTCGACGCGCTGCCGGATCTCGCCGATTTCCGCTACCGCATGATCGGCAGCCGCGTGGCGCAGTATTTTCTCACCGATTCGACCGGCAAGACGATCAGCGAGGCCTTCGCGCCCTATGGCGAGGCCGCGGTCGGCGCGGTGCTGGCGGTGCACCGCAAAAGCGCCCGCGACCGGGTGGCCGTGCGCTCTCATGGCGGGGCCGGCTGGCTCGGCCGCTCGTTCCTGGATTTCGACTCCCTTTACCTGCCGCTCTCCGACGACGGGGTGACCGTCAACATGGTTCTGAGCGCCTTCACCTTCGACCAGGCCGCCCTGCTCAAGGCCCGCCAACCGGCGCCCAGGCCGCAAATTTAACCTGTGAGGCCCTTGGTAGGCCCGTCAGCCCTTTGTTTTCTTGGGGTTGCCGGGTTCCCGAGCATTTGGCCCAGGAAAAGGACTGGTAAGCCTCGATAGTATAATGATATTGCGCCGCGATCATGCGCATGGAGCCATCCCCGACATGAGTTTGCCGGGCGTCATTTCCGGGCAGGGCAAGGCCCCCGCGGATCCCGTCCGGGCCGCGCTGGAAGCGAACGCGCGCGTCTTCGCGGTCTGCTTCGGCTTTGCCGCGGCGATGAGCATCCTGGCGCTGACCGTCTCCTTCTACATGCTTCAGGTCTATGACCGCGTGCTGACCAGCCGCAGCACCGATACGCTGCTGCTGCTCACCATCATCGCGGCCGGCGGCGTCTTCGTGTTCAGCGCGCTCGATTCGTTGCGCCTGCGGCTTCTGATCCGCATCGGCATGCGCGTCGCCAACCAGCTCACCGCGCAAGTCCTGCGCGCGATGATCGCGCTCTCCGCGCAGGCCGGCGGCGCGGTGGCGCGCCAGGGCCTGCGCGACATCGACACGGTGCGCAATTTCATCGGCAGTCCGGGCCTCGCGGCCCTGATCGACGCGCCGTTCCTGCTCGTCTTCCTGTTCGTGCTGTTCATGCTGCACTGGGCCTATTTCCTCATCGTGCTGATCGGCGGCGGCACCATC
Source organism: Rhizomicrobium sp. (assembly GCA_035601715.1). Classification (GTDB taxonomy): domain Bacteria; phylum Pseudomonadota; class Alphaproteobacteria; order Micropepsales; family Micropepsaceae; genus Rhizomicrobium. The sequence continues at coordinate 6,209 of DATNNS010000265.1, read as the reverse complement.
GTGGCGATCGCGGTACTCGACCAGTTCATCACCAGCCGCACGCTGACGAGCTCGATCGGCGCCACCATCCGCGCGCACCAGTTCGCCGAGGACGGATTGCGCAATGCCGACCTGCTCGAAGGCATGGGCATCTCGTCCACCTTCGTCGGCCGCTGGCGCGACCAGTGGGTCGAGTCGCTGCGCCTCAGCCTGCAATCCTCCGACAAGGACTCGATCCTCACCGGACTGTCGCGCGGCGTGCGCCAGTTCATCCAGGTCTGCCTGCTTGGCACCGGCGCGCTGCTGGTGCTGAAATTCCACGCCTCGGGTGGCGTGATGATCGCGGCCTCGATCATCGGCAGCCGCGCGCTCGCGCCCATCGAGACCATGGTCTCGACCTGGAAGAGCATCACCGCGACGCGTCTTGCCTGGGGCCGCATCCTCGAAATCCTGCGCCGCGCGCCCAAGCGCGAAGAAGGCATGCCGCTGCCGGCGCCGACGGGCAAGCTCAATGTCGAGCGCGCAAGCTATGTGCCCCCCGGCGCCCGCAAGCCGATCGTGGCCGGCGTGAGCTTCGAGCTTCTGGCCGGAGACTCGCTCGGCGTCATCGGGCCTTCGGCCTCCGGCAAATCGACGCTCATGCGCCTTTTGTGCGGCGCCTGGCCCTGCGTCTCCGGCATCGTGCGGCTCGACGGCGCGGACATCTATGGCTGGCCGCGCGCCGAACTCAGCAAATATATCGGCTACCTGCCGCAGGACGTGGAGCTGTTCGGCGGTACGGTGCGCGACAATATCGCAAGGCTCACCGAAGGCGATCCGCAGGACGTCGTCGACGCCGCCAAGCTCGCGGGCGCCCACGAGATGATCCTGGCGCTGCCCAACGGCTATGACACCGACATCGGCGAATCCGGCGCCAAGCTCTCCGGCGGCCAGCGCCAGCGCCTCGGCATTGCGCGCGCGCTCTACGGCAGTCCGCGCTTCGTGGTGCTCGACGAACCCAATTCCAATCTCGATGCGGCCGGCGAGGAAGCCCTGCTCGTCACGCTCGCCGAGCTCAAGCGCCGCAAATCGACGGTGGTGATCGTCGCCCATCGCCCCAGCATCCTGGCCGCCGTCGACAAGATGCTGGCCTTGCGCGACGGCGCGGTCGAAGCGTTCGGCCCGCGCAACGACGTGATCCAGAAATACACGCCGCGGCCGCCCGCCCAGCCGCGTCCGCCCGGCCAGGCCAATGTCGTGCCGATGGCGGCGGTTGGCGCGCCTGCCCCGGCCGGCGATCCCAGGACGGACAAATGAGCGACGAACCCGCCCGGCTCCCCGGCTATTCCTTCGCAGGCTCCGTGGTGCCCGCCTGGCATTGGGCGCGCCGGCTCATCACCGGCAATGGCGAGCCCAGCGCCAGCGACGGGTCGCTGACCTTCCTGCACACCGGCCGCGTCGTGCGCATCGGCACCAGTGTCGTGCTGATCTTCGTCGTGGGCTTCCTGCTGTGGTCGGCATTCGCGCCGCTCGACAGCGCGCTGATGGCGCCCGGCGTCATCGTGGTGGAGTCGCACAGGAAGACCATCCAGCATCTCGAAGGCGGCATCGTGAAGGACATCCTGGTCAAGGAAGGCCAGAGCGTGCAGGCCGGCCAGACCCTCATCGAGCTCGACGACACCCAGGCCCGCGTGCAACTTGCGTTGCTCCAGGACGAGGCGGATGGATTGGCGGCACAGGAAGCCCGCCTGATCGCCGAGCGCGACGGCGACGATCATGTCAGCTTCCCGCCGGAGCTTCTGGCGCGGCAGAACGAGCCCAAGGTCGCCGCCGACATTCGCGGCGAAGAAAAGGCGTTCGAGACCAAGCGCGATTCCCTCAACGAACAGGTCGGTATCCTAACGCAGAGGAAGAACGAAAACGGCAGTGTCGTCGCGGGCCTGCGCGCCGAGCAGACCGCGCTCGAAACCCAGATCGCGCTGATCAACCAGGAAACCGGCAACGTCCAGCTGATGGTCAACAAGGGCCTCGAGCCGCTGCCCAAGCTGCTGGCGCTGCAGCGCCAGGCGGCCGATCTCACGGGCCAGCGCGGACAGCTTCTGGAGAAAGTCTCGCAAGTCGACCTCAACAACGGCGAGACCGACATCCAGATCGTCAACCTGAAGAGCCAGGCGCTCGACGACGCGCTGAAGGATCTGCGCGACGTGCAGGCCAAGCGCTACGATCTCTCCGACCGCATCCAGGCCGCCAGCGACGTCCTCAAGCGCGTCACCTTGACGACGCCGGTCGCCGGCAGGGTGGTGGATCTGAGCGTCCACACCAAGGGCGCCGTGATCAAGCCGGGCGAGACGGTGATGGAGATCGTGCCGCAGAAGGACCAGCTCGACGTCGAGGCGCATGTTCGTCCCGAGGACGCCGAATATGTCTATGTCGGCCAGTCGGCCAAGGTGAACATGAGCGCCTATATGCAGCGCCGCCTGCCGATGGTCTCGGGCACCGTGACCGGCATCTCGGCCGACCGCCTCACCGATCAGCGCACCGGCCAGCCCTATTTCAACGCCGTGGTCAGCGTCGACCGATCCGTGCTCAAGGATTTCCCCGACGTGCGGATCATTCCGGGCATGCCGGTCGAAGTCGCCATCGAGACCGGCACGCGCACCGCGCTCGACTACTTCCTCGAACCCATCCGCGACGTCATCCGCAGCGGCATGCGCGAGCGGTGATTGCCGGCATCAGACGGGCAATCGGATCGCCGCGCGCAATCCACCCGCCGGACTTGCGGCCAATGTGAGATCGCCGCCATGGGCGCGGGCGATGTCACGGGCGATGGCGAGACCTAATCCGCTGCCGCCCTTCTGCAGATTGCGGCTCTCATCCAGCCGGTGGAACGGACGGAACGCCTCTTCGCGGCGTACCTCTGGTATGCCCGGCCCGTCATCGTCGATCAGGATTTCGACGTTGCGGCCGTTCTGCTTCAGCGCCACGGCGACATGCGTTCCATGCTTGAGCGCATTATCGATCAGGTTGGTGGCGCAACGCCTGAGCGCATTGCGGCGCACGCTGAGCACGATGCCGGGCGCCGTCTCGACCGTGAGACGGTCGGTGCCCGCGCTACGCGCCCGCGCCGCGGCGGCGGCCGCATCGCGCACGATTTCCGACAAATCGGCGCTCTGCGAGTCCTCGCCGCCTTCGCCGCGCGCGAAATCGAGATATTCGTCCAGCATGTGCTCCATCTCGGCGAGATCCTCGCGCGGCGCGGCGGTATCGACCGCATCGCCCATCATGGCGAGCTCGAGCCTGAGCCGTGTCAGCGGCGTCTTCAGATCGTGGCTGACGCCCGCCAGCATGTCGGTGCGCTGCTGGACGTAGCGTTCGATGCGCTCGCGCATGGTGATGAAGGCCTGTGAGGCGCGGCGCACCTCGGTGGCGCCCGAAGGCTTGAAGTCCGGCACCGCGCGGCCCTTGCCGAACGCTTCCGCCGCATAGGCCAGCCGCTCGATCGGCCGCACCTGGTTGCGCAGGAACAGGATCGCGACCGCGAGCAGCACCAGCGACGAGCCCACCATCCACAGGATGAAGATGTCGACATTGGAAGCGACGAGACGCTTGCGCGGAATCATCACGCGCAACACGCCGTCTTTCACCTGCACTTTCAGGTCGGTGAAATCGCCGAGATCTTTTGAGGTGAAGGGATAAGCGACGCCGAACTGGTTGGCGAACACGCTTGCCATGGCATCCTTCAAATCGGGCGTGGAGTGGCGATAGGGCCGCTCGAGATGCTCGCCGGGCAACAGCGAAATCTGATAGCCGAGATTCTTCGCCGCCATCTCGATCAAGGTGTTGCGCGTCGGGCCCGGCGGATAGGTGTCCTCGATATTGATCAGGAACGCGACGTCCGCCGCCACGCCGCGGGCCATGCGCGCCGTCATGATGTCGTAGTGCCGCTCGAAGAAGACGTAGGTGACGACGCCGAGCAGGATGACGACCGGCGCCACGATGATGATCAGCGAGCGGCCGAACAGGCCTCGCGGCATGGTGCGCTTGAGCGCGCGAAAGGGGTGGACGCCCGGCATCAGGCCACCCGATCAGGCACGAGGACATAGCCCACGCCGCGCACCGTCTGGATATAGAGCGGCAGCTTGGGATCCTCCTCGATCTTGCGGCGCAGTCGCGTCACCTGCACGTCGATCGAGCGTTCGAGCGTCACGCCGAGCCGCGTGCAAAGATCGGTGCGCGAGAACGGCCGCCCGGCATTGTCGGCGAATAGCTTGAGCAGCGCGCTTTCCGAGCTCGTTAGCCGCACCGGCTTGCCCTTGCGCCGGAGCTCGCCGCGCTCCGGATCGAACACCGCTTCGCCCATCGTCACTTCGCGATGCGGCGAGCGCGCCGGCGGCGTCGCGCGCCGAAGCAGCGCGCCGCAGCGCAGCACCAGCTCGCGCGGCTCGAACGGCTTGGGCAGGTAATCGTCCGCGCCATGCTCGAGCCCGGCGATGCGGTCGCCGGGATCGCCGCGCGCGGTGAGCATCAGGATCGGAACCTGGGAGTTCGTGCGCACCGAGCGGGTGAATTCCAGCCCCGTCTCGCCCGGCATCATCACGTCGACGATCAGAAGATCGAACGCGATGCTCTTCATCAGACCGCGTGCCTCGGCCGCGTCGGCCGCGGCGCTGACGCGAAAGCCGTTGGTCGCCAGGTAACGCTGCAGCAGGGCGCGCAGCCGCTCGTCGTCGTCGACGACCAGCAGATGGGCGTTGTCCGCGGCGGCGCTCATGGCTGGCTTCCTCGTATGCGCCGTTCGCCGGCGATGCCCGACAGCACGCGCCGGAAGCCGGCCACCGCATCCGGGCCGGCCTCGCGGAACGCGCGCACCAGGCGCGGGCGCTGAGTCTCCCACAGCGCGTTCTCCAGCGCCGCACCTTTGGCAGTCAATTTTAGTTGCCGGGTGCGACGGTCGCGCAGGCCCGCTTTGCGCTCGACATAGCCGCCGGTCAGCAAGTCGTTGAGCACACGGTTGAGGCTTTGTTTCGTGATCTTGAGGATGGCGAGCAAGTCCGCGACCGAAAGCCCGGGGTTGCGCGCAACGAAATACAGCGCGCGGCGGTGCGCCCGCCCCAGTCCGGCCGCGCGCAGCTGTGCTTCGCCGTGCACGAACATATCGCTGAAAGCGAAGAACAGCAGGTCGACACCTTGCTTCAGTTCCTCGTCCCGAAGATATAGAGGGGAGGCCGCCGGGCGTTGTTCGATCGGTTTTATGTCAGCCATACTGACTAATTAGTCCCGGCGCGGGCGTTTACGCAAGAGCCGGTTTCAGGAAGGTTTCGCGATGCCAGCGACGATAGTTCCCCCCTTCGACGATCGCGACGGCTCCATCTGGTTCGATGGGGCACTGATGCCCTGGCGCGAGGCCGACGTGCATGTGCTGACGCACGGCTTGCATTACGCCTCCAGCGTGTTCGAAGGCGAACGGCTTTATTCCGGGCGCATCTACAAGCTCGAGGAACACACCGCGCGGTTGTTCGAATCCGCGCGCATCCTCGACATGACCATTCCGTTCACCGAGCAGCAGATCAGCGATGCGTGTAACGCGGTGGTGCAGGCGATGAAGTTCGAGAACGCCTATGTCCGCCCCGTGGTGTTCCGCGGCAGCGAGCAGATGAGCGTGGCGGCGCCTCATGCCAAGATTCATGTGGCGATCGCGGCATGGCCCTGGGCGTCCTACTTCGATCCGGCGCAGAAGATGAAGGGCATCACGCTCACCATCTCGGAATGGCGCCGGCCGGCGCCTGACACCACCCCGACCAAATCCAAGGCCGCCGGCCTCTACATGATCTGCACCATGTCCAAGCACGCCGCCGAGCGCGCCGGGTTCCACGACGCGATCATGTACGACTATCGCGGCTACATCGCCGAGGCGACGGGCGCCAATGTCTTCTTCGTGCAGGACGGAAAATTGCTGACGCCGACGCCCGATTGCTTCCTCGACGGCATCACACGCCGGTCGGTGATGGCGCTGGCCCGCGCGCGGCAGATCCCGGTGATCGAACGCCACATCAAGCCGGAGGAGATGGCGGGTTTCTCCGAATGCTTCCTCACCGGCACCGCCGCCGAAGTCACGCCCGTGTCGCAGATCGCGCAATACAAATTCAAGCCCGGCGCGATCACCGAAATGCTGATGACGGACTACATGGCCGACGTGCATCGCCCGGTGTCGGCGGTGAAGCTGGCGGCGGCGGAATAGGGTTCAGCGCCAC